>JAUWLN010000043.1 GCA_030613665.1 Dehalococcoidia bacterium | reverse complement strand
CGGCACACGCAGGGCGGACGCTCCTGGCTCATGGGTGTTGATTTCCTCACCGACCCGAGAGAGGAAAAATATGACTTCACAGACACCGGAGAGCTCCAGAAAAAAGCCACCAATATGCTTCACATAGTTAATTCCGCCGGTATCTGCCTGTTTGCCTATGCAACTTACCCGACACAGTTTATTCCCGATTTTCTGACCGCAGTCACCGGCCAGGAATATACCCTGGACAGCTGCCTGGATATCGGCGAGCGTATCGGTACCCTGCGTCACCTCTTTAACCTGCGCGAAGGATTGAACCCGCTGAAGTATTTCATGAACCCGAGAGCGGTAGGCAAACCGCCGCTGAAAGAGGGACCTTTAGCCGATGTTACTATCGACGATGACACCATGATAAAGGATTACCTGAAATCAGTGGACTGGGACCTGACCACCACCGAGCCAAGTGCCAAAAAACTGCAGGAACTCGGGTTAAGCCAGTTGGTCAAGGAGACATAGAAGGGAAGCGGTTTACATAAAGGAGGATAATTGTCTTGGGAAGAAAAGCCAGAATCGGAATAACCAGGGATTTCTTCGATGAAGAAGGGAAGCTATGGATACCCGGACCAGGGCTGAAATTGTTCGACGATATACCCAACGTCGAGTATAAAATGATTCCTGAATTCAAGAAAGAGATAACCCCGGACCAGATAGAGGGTCTTGACATGGTCGCTACCTTCCGGCCATTGTGGACGAAGCAGAGCCTTGCTGGAAATAACCAGCTCATCTCTGCGCACCGGGGTGGGGTGGGCTACGAAAGGCTGGATGTACCGGCGGTCACCGATGCTGGCATCATGTTATTTATCACACCCGATGCGGTAAGAAGGCCGATGGCAGTGGTATATATGACCTTCATCCTGGCTTTGAACATACGTCTCCTCACCAAAGATAAGCTGGTTCGCGCCGGGCGCTGGGCCGAGCAGTCGCATTATCAGGGATGGGGGCTGGTAGGGAGAACACTGGGAGCGGTAGGCGTCGGCAACATCGGCCACGAGATGTTCAAGATGGCCATGCCGCTTGAAATGAAGCACATCGCCTATGACCCGTACCTCAAACCGGAAGATGTAGTCGATGTTGGCGTACAGCTGGTTGACCTTGATACGGTGCTGAAAGAGTCCGACATGCTCTGCATTATCTGCCCGCTGAACGATAAGACCCGTCACCTGATTGGCGAAAAAGAACTGAAAAAGATGAAGAAGACCGCCTTCCTGATAAACGCCGCCCGCGGTCCGATTGTTGACGAAACGGCACTTATCAGGGCATTGAATGAAGGCTGGATACGCGGCGCCGGAATCGATGTCTTTGAGCAAGAACCGGTCCAGAACGATAACCCGCTGCTAAAAATGGACAACGTCATTCTCAGCCCTCACGCCCTGGCCCAGACCGACCAGACGATGAGTCACATGTGGCAAATCATCGTGAACCAGATGGCCACGCTGGTACGCGGTGAGATACCGACGACACTGGTCAATAAAGAGGTCCTGGAAAGTCTGGTGCTCAAGGAAAAAATGAAAAAGTTTCAGGAAAGTATCAAGTAGATTGATTGCGGACACATGTTACTGGTCGATGGCGACATGGTCATTTGCTGAAATAGAAAAGGTTTAAATAACCAGTTAACGGAGGGGGCCGATGTCAAAAGTGAAATTTTGTCTTTTTGCTTCAACGCCGGACATGCTGCAACTGGATTTCGTGGTCAAAGTGCTCACCGGTACCCCGGAAGAACTGGGCAGGACGGCGGTGAACTGGGGATATGATGGTATTGAGTTTATGCCCGACCCCGAACATACTCCCGACCCGGAAGTATTCAATCGTATGCTGGCACAAACTGGCGCCGTAATGCCGGTGGTGAACAGCGGGCGTATTGCCGCCCAGGGGATGGCTCTCCTCCACGAGGACATCACTGTCCGGGAAAAATCAATTGCCGGTTTTAAACGCATGCTGGATTTTGCCGGCTATTTCAAAGCCAGGGTAGGGCTTGGCGCATCGCGGGGCATGGGGATACCGGGAATGAGCAAGGGTGACATAGTGAAACTTGCCGAGGAGATATTCCGTGAGCTCACCGAATATGCTGAAAAAACAGGTGCCATTATTATGCTGGAGCCTGTCGAGGCAGAATACACCAGCTTATTTAATACCAACGAGGAAGTCATGGCCATGGTCAAGATAATCGGCAGCCCTAATTTCAACATCATGCTTGATACTCACCAGCTCTATAACGTAGAACCATCAATAGAACACGGTATCAGGGCTGCCAGAGGCCAGGCCAGGCATATACATCTCTACGAGCCAAGTCGTCTGCCTCCAGGCGTAAGCACGGGAAAAGAGACTCTGGACTGGCCGAACATCGCCGAGGTGTTAAAAAAAGAAAGATTTGAAGGCTCAGCGTCGGTAGTCATTGTTCCGGAAGGAGATCCGGAGCCGATTGCCCGAAAATCGGTAACTTATTTGAGAAAGCTTTTTAATGAAGGCTCCTGATAAGAGCACCAAATAAATATTATTGCCTATAATTATAAGCAATATAGCGGAAGTCTGAACCCTGAATCATGGTCTAATATTATGACAGGTAAATAAATGCCACTACAACGGCGTAGCCATACCGCCAGTCAGGAAGTTACGGATACGATAGAGGACACTCTAAGCGTACCCGGAATCACGATTCATGGGCAGAACCGTTTATTAAGCATTATTCTGCAGTTTGTCATCCTGTTCGCCTTCTGGCTTCTTCTTTCCGGTCGCTATCAGGCAAAGTACATCATCATAGGCGCAATTGCTGCCGCCCTGGTCACTTTGCTTACCAACGACCTTTTTTATTTTGCCTTACAGCGTGGAGAAAAACCGGGTATAAAAATCGGGCAGGTTTTCCGGCAGATATGGCGTTTTCTCCTCTATATTCCCTGGCTGCTGCTTCAAATCATCCTGGCAAACGTGCAGGTCGCTTATCTCGTGCTGCACCCCAAAATGCCAATCGAGCCCGTACTACTTCTCTTTCGCACCCGGATGCGCAAGAATATGGCTCAGGTAACGCTGGCCAATTCGATAACCCTGACGCCCGGAACCATCACCGTCAGCCTTGAGGATGGCAATTATATTATCCACACATTGAAGCCACCTCTGGCTTCAGGGCTTGTTGACGGAACCATGCAGAGCAAAATCGCCAGGGTGTACCTGGAAGAAAAAGAGCCCAGGCCAGAGGTCCGCTGGGTTCATTTCTTGAAGGAGCTAAAAGAATGAACTCTTTCCTTCTGGGTATCACCATTTTCATTATCGTGCTTACCGCCAGCGCGCTGTACCGGGTAGCAGTGGGGAAGACCATATTCGACCGGATTATCGCCGCCGGGCTGGTAGGCACCAACGGCTTTATCATACTGATTTTAATCGGGTTCCTTTTCGAGCGCGTCAATATGTTTATCGATATCGCCATCGCCTACGCGTTGTTAAACTTCGTCATCGTCATTGTGCTGGGGAAGTACTTCGACCGGGGAGGGGAGAGGCTCTGATGATTGGAACGGTTATCGCCATAATCCTGATTGTGGCCGGCGTTTTCTTCCTGATGGTAAGTGCCATCGGACTGCTCCGCCTGCCCGATTTCTATGCCAGAACCCACGCCGTGGGTAAGTCAGAAACGCTGGGCTCAATACTGGTGCTGAGCGGCCTGGCCGTCTACAACGGGTGGGAACTGAACACCGTGAAGATATTGTTTATTTTATTCTTTGTCCTGATTGCCAATCCTACGGCTACGCACGCCATTGCCCGAGCTGCCCTGCGCACCGGCCACCAGCCATGGATACGACAAAAAACGGAACAGAAGACAAAAGGAGTTGAGCAGTCATGATATGGCAGTTAGATTTCTGGCTGCTGGTAATCCTGATAGTAACCGCGCTTATTGCTCTGTCGCTGCATGACCTTCTGGCAGCGGTGGCGGCGCTTGCCGTCTACAGCTTCCTTGTGGCCCTGCGCTTCGTCCAGACTCCGGCAATAGCCGCCGCCTGCGTACACCCGCCGCTGGGGGCGGGGATAAGCGGGGTGCTGTTCATCGTAGTGCTATTCCTTACCAGACGGAGGTCGGAAGATTGAGGTGGTTTAACGCGCTCATTATGCTGCTGTTCGTGGCATTGATGCTTTACGCTACCGTTGGCCTGCCTGACCATGCTGACCCGCAGGCCCCGGCGAACACGCATGTTTCCCCTACCTATATTGAAGATTCCGTGAAAGACACTCATACCCCGAATATCGTAACTGCGGTGCTGGCCGATTATCGCGGTTACGATACTCTAGGTGAAACGATGGTGATTTTCGCTGCCGGATTGGCCTGTATCCTTATCCTGATGAAGAGAAAAGAAAGATGATAAAGCAACATTATCAAAGCATCATCGTTCAGACCATATGCAACCTGCTGATACCGTTCATTCAGCTTTTTGCGCTGTACGTTATCATCCACGGGCACTACGGTCCCGGCGGAGGATTCCAGGGAGGTGTTCTGCTGGCGGTAAGCATCATACTGCAGAGGCTATACCTGGGTACCAGAATCGCACATCAGAAATTCTCGCCAAAATTGGCGCTGGCGCTTGGTACCATTGGTATGCTCATCTTCTGCCTTGCCGGGATAGTCCCCATGATATTCGGCGGGGCATTTCTGGATTACGGAAATCTGCCTTTTTTCTGGGTACACGGTGCCGAGTTGAGAGCGCTTGGCATTTTAATCGTGGAGATAGGTATCGGACTGGCTGTTTTCGGCGCGCTGGTATTGATTTTCGATAGCCTGGCTGGTGAAAGATGGTAGTCATGGACCTGTTTTTATCCCGATACGTGTACTTTATGATTGTAGTCCTGCTGGCCATCGGCATCTACGGGATGCTCGGAAAGCGTAACCTGATGAAAAAACTCATCGGAATGAATATCTTTCAGACCGCTATTTTCCTCTTTTTTATCGAAGGTGCCACCAAAGCTGGCGGTTCGGTGCCGGTTATCGACGAAATGCTCGGCATGGAGGCGGCTAAATACATCAACCCTCTACCGCATGTACTGATACTTACCGGTATCGTGGTGGGGCTTTCCCTGACCGGGGTGGCGTTGGCCTTTCTTCTGCGCATTTATAACGCTTATAAAACGCTGGATGACAAAGCCATAATGGCTAATATGAAAGAGAGTCCAGAGTAAATGTCCAGCTTACCGATTCTCATACTCGCGCCGTTATTGCTGTTCTGTTTTATTTCGGTACTTGTCGGCATATGGCGGCAGAAATGGGCGTATACGACAGCAACGATCGGCATGGCACTGGCACTGGTGGCCGCCGGTGTCGGACTTTACCGTGTCCTTGCCGATGGGGAGTTGCGTTATTTCCTCGGCGGGTGGCCGCCTCCATTTGGCATTGAATATGTCCTGGACCACCTCTCGGCATTCATGATCATTATCATCGTGTTCATCGGTCTTATTGCGGTGATTTACCCGCCGGAAGCAGGGCTGTACCATGCCCCCCGCCGTGGCATCCCTGTCTACGGATTGCTTCTACTGCTTATCGGCGGGCTGGTGGGCGTGGTGGTTACCGGCGACCTTTTCAATCTCTTCGTCTTCCTGGAGATATATTCCCTGGCCAGCTACGCATTGATAACGCTTGGCGGCGACCGCGCGGTGGTGGCAAGCTTTCGATATTTGATTCTGGGCACGATAGCGGGCAGTTTTTATCTGCTGGGCGTTGGCTTTATCTATTTTTCCACCGGCACACTCAACATGGCGGATGCGGCCAACCTGCTGCTGCCACTTTACGGTTCCCCAACCATTATGGCTGCCGTGGCGCTGATAGTGGTGGGCATGGGCATCAAACTGGCACTGTTCCCGCTGCACGTATGGCTCCCCGATGCCCACAGCTATGCACCTCCGGTGGTGGCGGCAATCCTGGCGGCAATACAGATAGAGGTTGCCGCTTACGTTATCGTGCGCTTTATGCTCACCATATTCGAGCCCCAGTATTTCATTGAAATCCTGCCGGTGACTACGGTTATCGGCTGGGTAGCGGCGGTGGGCATCATCTTTGGCTCGGTGATGGCAATCGCCCAGAAAGACTTCAAACGCATGCTCGCCTACAGCACCGTGGCCCAGGTGGCCTACATCGGCCTTGGCATCGGGTTGGCCAACCCGATGGGATTAATCGGTGCCCTGCTGCACATATTGAACCACGCCTTCATGAAGAGCTGTCTCTTTCTGGTGGCTGGCGGCATCAGGCACCAGACCGGGCTGCATGCCATATCACAGTTCGCCGGGCTGGGGCGAAAGATGCCGCTGATGATGGGCGCTTTTACCGTGGCCGCTTTATCCATGGTGGGTATCCCGCCCACGGCTGGCTTTTTCAGCAAGTGGTATCTGATACTGGGAAGCATAGAGGCAAACAACTGGGTTTTTGTCGCCGTGATTCTGGCGAGCAGCCTGCTGACCGCAGTCTATTTCTACCGCATGATTGAAAAGCTCTACACCACGCCTCCAGAAGCCGACTCGGTGGTGGAGCAGGCCAGAGAGCCTTCCTCCCGAATCCTGTCACCAATCATAACGCTGGCCGCAGGAATTATTGTTTTGGGTTTGATGAACGCGCTAATTGTCTCGTATATACTGCAACCCGTGGTGGCGCTTTTACCATAGTGAAGAAAGTGGGTAAATAGTCTGGATTGATGGAAACGGTCTATTCGCTGAAACCGCTGCTCGCGGTACTGGTCTCACTGGTCGCCGTTGCTTTCATTGTCATTCCAAATCAGCGACCCAACGTCCGTGAGTCGTGGACGGTTATGGCAGCGCTGGCGAAGTTCGCCCTGGTGGCCTCGATGCTGCCTCTGGTCCTCCAGGGTAAAAGCCCGGCGATAACCCTTTTTGCCATTTCTCCCGGTATATCGCTGGCGCTGAAAGTGGACTCGCTGGGAATCATTTTCGGGCTTTCAGCCTCATTTCTCTGGATATTGACCACCTTCTTCTCCATGGGTTACGTGCGGAGCATCCCGGAGCACAAGCAGACACGCTATTTCGCCAGTTTCGCCATCTGTCTTTCGGCGACCATGGGCATCGCCTTTGCCGCCAATCTTTTAACGCTGGTCATTTTCTACGAGATTCTGACCATCGCCACCTATCCGCTCGTCCTGCACAAAGAAACACCGGAAGCAATCTCCGGCGGTCGCAAGTACCTGATTTACCTGCTCACGGGAGGCGTGTTCCTTCTCTTTGCCCTGGCATTGACCTATCAATTGAGCGGCACGGTTGATTTTCAGGCCGGGGGCATCCTTCCTGCGCAGGTAGCGAAGAGCAGCGTTATCTTGCTTTTCACTCTTTTCCTGCTCAGTTTCGGCGTGAAATCGGCGATTATGCCAATGCACAGTTGGCTGCCGACGGCGATGGTAGCGCCGACGCCGGTGAGCGCACTTCTCCACGCCGTGGCTGTGGTCAAGGCCGGGGTGTTTGGCTTTGCCAGGGCCATTGGCTTTGTCATCGGCCCGGCGGTGTTGAGTAATAGCGGCGCTGCCGGCTTCCTCGCGGCGCTTACCGCCGCCACGATACTGGTAGCTTCACTAATCGCCCTGCGCCAGGATAACCTCAAGGCACGCCTTGCTTATTCTACAATAGGGCATCTTTCTTACATTGTTCTCGGCCTAGCATTGTTTTCGCCGGGGGCCTGGGTCGGCGCCCTGCTGCACATAGTCAACCACGCAATGATGAAAATAACCCTCTTTTTCTGCGCCGGTGCCATCCATGTTAAGACCCACTGTGATAAAGTCAGCCAGCTCAATGGCATCGGCCGGCAGATGCCGGTCACCATGGCCGCGTTTGCCATCGCCTCGATAGGCCTGTCCGGGATACCGCCGGTAAACGGTTTCATCAGCAAATGGTACCTGATACAGGGTTCTTATGACGCCGGGCAGATAGCTTTCGTCATCATTTTCCTGCTCAGCGGATTGCTTAATGCCGGCTATCTTTTCAGCATCGTGGTTCGCGCCTTTTTCGCCCCGTCACAGAAGTTCACCAAGTTTGGCGAGGCATCACCATTGCTGGTTGTGCCACTGGCGATAACGGCCGTGCTTTCGCTCCTGATGGGGATTTTCCCTGACCGGGTCCCTTACTTCTTCCAGCTTGCGTCGAGCGTAGCGCAGAGCGTTATCGGTGGAGGTTAGCCCGTGAAACGAAAGTGGTTGCTGGTATTGATTGCCACACTGATTATCTTCATCATACTGGACGTTTTAGTGGTCATGGGACACGCTCATTTCACGTTCCCGTGGTCGCACATACCGGGTTTCTTTTCCTTTTTCGGATTCCTCGGCTGCCTGGCGATAATCTACGGCGCCAAGCTGCTCGGCCACTTCTGGCTGCAGCGAGGCGAGGACTATTACGATAAAGATGATGAGCATGAGTAGCTTTCCACTGGCGATAATATACATAATAGGGGCGGTGCTGCTGCCAGTGCTGCCGCGTCAGATACGCTCCGCGTTCTTTCTGATAGTCTCCGCGCTGGCATTTTTTATCCTGATTAACCTTGAGACAGGTGCCAGCCTGACATTCCCTTTCCTCAATTATGAGCTAATGGCCTGCCGGGTAGACAGATTAAGCCTGGCTTTTGGTTATGTCTTCGTCATTATGGGCTTCCTCGGCGGCGTATATGGCTACCATATGAAAGAGTCTCTGCAGCAGGTGGCGGCAATGCTCTATGTGGGGAGCTCGCTGGGAGTGGTCTTCGCCGGCGACCTGTTCACCCTCATTTTCTTCTGGGAAATAATGGCCATAACCTCGCTGTTTCTTATCTGGGCCAGAAGGACACGGGAATCCAGAAAAGCGGGCTTTCGTTACCTGCTGGTGCATGCCTTCGGTGGCAGCGCCCTTATGGCAGGCATACTGCTGCACCTGCAGCAGACCGGCTCTCTCCTGTTCAACCATTTTGACGGCGGGGCAGCCTCTTATCTTATACTACTCTCGTTTGCCCTCAATGCGGCGGTACCGCCTCTGAACGGCTGGCTCTCTGACGCTTATCCAGAAGGAACGGTTACCGGCAGCGTTTTCCTCAGCGCTTTCACCACCAAAGTGGCCGTCTACGCGCTTATCCGCGGCTTCGCCGGTCTGGAGCTGCTCATATGGGCGGGCACCATAATGGCCGTCTACGGCGTGGTCTTCGCCTTCCTGGCCAACGACGGCAGACGGCTCCTCTCCTATCATATAATCAGCCAGGTTGGCTATATGGTCTGTGGCGTGGGTATTGGCACCGCGATTGCGGTGAACGGCGCAATCGCCCATGCCTTCGCTCATATTCTCTATAAAGGCCTGCTGTTTATGGGGATGGGCACCGTCCTTTATGCCACCGGCCGTAACCGGATGACCGAGCTGGGCGGCCTGTTCAAGAAAATGTGGCCTACCCTGATATTCTTCATGGTCGGCGCTTTCTCCATCTCCGGCGTACCTCTTTTCAGCGGCTTCGTAAGCAAGTCAATGGTAATCTACGGCGCTGAAATGGAACACCTTGGCGTCATTGTCCTCCTGCTAAGTCTGGCCTCAATCGGCACCTTCCTGTCCATCGGCTTGAAGCTGCCGTATTTCACCTGGTTCAGCACCGACCGAAACGTTAAGACACAACCGGTGCCGCCGGGAATGTATATTGGCATGGGGCTGGCATCAGCGCTCTGTATCGCCATCGGCATTTATCCGGCGCTGCTCTACAACCTTCTTCCTTTTGAGGTGCACTACCAGCCCTATACCGCCTCGCATCTAATCGAATCGATGCAACTGCTCATATTCACCGGGCTTGCCTTCTGGCTGGTGATGAAAAACCTCCACGCCGAGGCGACGATTACCCTGGACACGGACTGGTTCTACCGCCGACCCTCGCGCCTCGCATTTAACATATTCAGCGTGTCTATCTGCGAGCTATTTGGCGCTGTCGAACGCCTTTCACTTCACCTTGCCCGATATCTGGTCAAGTTTGGCGACAATCCCGCCGGTTATTTCGTCGTTGCTATGAAAACTACCGGGCATATCCTACTGCGTACCGAAAAGCCGGCTCCTGAGCCATCGACATTCAGCCCTGACCGCTACCGCATACCACTGGGATTTATGGTGCTGGTCGTGCTTTTAGTCCTTATTGTCTTACTTGCCTGGGACTTCCTGTTTTAAGAGCGAGCGTTGCCCCGGTCAGACAGACAGTTTTAAGCGCTAAGCCATTTGAAAGTTGTAGTAAGCGCCGATAAGGAAGAGCAAAATCAGAGTAACGTTCCACCAGCTGAGCCGGTAAAAACGCTGGTGCCGGCGACTCAACCCGACTATGAAGACAACCGTCATGAGCACCACCGCGCAAGCGGTAACCAGGTGTGTCTCAGCAATTGCGGCCAGCACCGGCCCTTTAACGTAGAGCAGGTCATCGATGGGGATGATGGTCAGATTGAATAGATTACTGCCAATCAGATTGGCGATGGCCAGGTCTTTGGCACCAATTCTCATGGCGGCAAAGGAAACGGTTATCTCGGGCAGGGTGGTGCTGAAAGCGAGAAAAAGGCTGCCCACAAAGCTCTGCCCCCAACCGTAGACCCCGGCCATCTCATCACCGATAAAGGGAAGCCAGATACCAGCACCTATGATAAAGACCGCCGATATAGAGAAATGGAGGCAGACTTTCTTTAAAGAAAGGTCGGTGTACTCCAGTTCCGTTTCCAGCAAAGACGGGTGGCGCTGTTCGTAACGGTATAAGGTGCGGGCGAAAACGAAATACAGCAAGAGAATAAACGGCGTATACCAGCCAATCCAGCCTATGTCCATGATATGAAATCGACTGCTAATCAATATGAAGCCGGCGATAAAAAGGACCATTACCAGGCTGAAAATGCCGGTCAGGCGATGGGTTTTGCCCACGGCTGCCAGAATGGAACTGTTGCGGTGAGCCAGGTCAAGAAGAGCCAGGTTAAACAAATTGAACATGTTCGCGCCGAGAAGATTGCCGATGGTCAGCCCGGGAGCATCGACCAGAGTTACCGCGCTTATGCCGTTGAAAAGCTCAGGCAGCGAGGTCAGCGCAGCAATGAGGACAAGGCCTATCCAGACTCCACCAAGGCCAGTTTTCTCAGCAATAACGTCGCCGTATCGAGCCACTTTCCTGCCCGAGAGGAAGATGATAGCAACGCAAACAATGAATTTAAGCCAGACCAACTAGCACCTCCTTTGCCAGTTTCACTTTATTGACACCGAGCCTAAATGTCAATACTTGCGTTGTTGAACCGTGCTGGTTATAATAGTTCGGCTCTTGGAGAAAGTGATATTGCTAATTGGAAACCGCTCGCGTCACAAAAGCCAGATTACCCCGGTTCGAACGATTTGTTTCTCACCTTGCTCTTAAACCACACTCGGTAATAAAATGTTAGCAGCCCCTGTAGCTCAGTTGGACAGACCACCAGCCTCCGGAGCTGGGGGCGGGCGTTCAAGTCGCCCCAGGGGCGCTTCAATGCAGTTAGGAGAGTGCGATGGCGAATAATAAACTCACCGAAATCAGATGGCACGGTCGTGGGGGTCAGGGGGCGGTCACCTCGGCGGAGCTGGTAGCCCAGGCGGCCATCAGCGAGGGCAAATACGCTCAGGCGTTCCCCAGTTTCTCCCCGGAAAGGCGGGGGGCCCCGGTTCTGGCCTTCAATCGAATCAACCCGGATGAACCCATCCGGAGCAGGTCGGAGGTGGACCAGCCTGACGTGGTCTTGATTCTGGACCCCAGCCTTTTATCAATTCTGGATGCAACCTCCGGGTTAAAAGAGGGCGGCACGGTCATCATCAATACCAGAAAGACCGCAGAACAGGTAAAAAAGGATTTCGGCATCGATGCCAGACTGGCCCTCGTGGACGCCGATACGATAGCTCAGGAGACACTGGGGGTCAACATCGTCAACACAACGATGATCGGGGCCATGATAAAAGCGACCGGCGTTATTTCTCTGGAATCGGTAAAGGAACCCCTGGAGAAACGCTTTGGTCGTCTGGGAGAACGCAATTTCAAGGCAATGGAACGTGCCGTTAAAGAAACGAAAATAGGAGAGTAGCTGAAAATGGCCAAGGCAAAAACAAAGGAAAAGCCAGTCGCCAAGGGAGAACTCGGCTGGAAAGAAATAGAAATCGGCTGTTTCATCACCGAACCGGGCAACTCCGTTGAAATCAGAACCGGTGACTGGAAATCGCGCCGCCCTGTAGTTGACCTTAATAAGTGCAATAAATGCACCCTCTGTTATTTCTATTGCCCCGAGGGATGTATCGCCAAGGACTCGGACGGCTATTTCGAGCCCGATTTATTCTATTGCAAAGGCTGTGGGATTTGCGCCACGGAATGCCCCAAGGACGCAATTACCATGGTCGAGGAGGCTAAATAATGGCGAAAAGGGAGGGATTAGAAGTATCGGTCGCCGTTGCTGAC
>JAUWLN010000081.1 GCA_030613665.1 Dehalococcoidia bacterium | reverse complement strand
CAGGAATGGATAGGACAAAAAGTGAAGGTTCTCACTCGTGTAGCCTTGGGGGGCGAAATTAAGGGTAGCCTCAGGGAGATAGGCACAGACTATATTGTAGTTGGTCGGGATATAATCAACATTAGACACGTAGTTAAAATTAGGAGAGCTTAGGGGTTTATGTCAATATGGCAGGTAGTGGGACAGGACAGGGTGGTATCAATGCTACAGCGTGGCCTGGAGCAGGGCACCCTCGCTCACGCCTATATGTTGGTTGGCCCACCACGCGTGGGCAAGATGACGGTGGCGCTCAATCTGGCGCAGGCCGTGAACTGTGAGTCGCCGGAACCGCCCTGTGGAGATTGTCAGTCCTGCCAGAAGGTCGCTTCCGGCAATCATGCCGATGTCCAGGTAATTAACCTGACCCGGAACGAAGATGCCGGTGAAGCCAAGCTTATCAGCATTGACCAGGTGCGGGATATGCAGCACTCAGCCAGCCTGCCTCCTTTTGAGGGTAAATGCAAGGTATTTATCATCGAAGACGCGGAACTGCTGTCGGTTGAGGCGGCAAACTCACTGCTCAAAACGCTGGAGGAGCCTGCGGATAGAACGCTTTTCCTTTTGCTGACCACGAATGATAAACTCCTGCCGGAAACGGTGGTCTCGCGCTGCCAGCGCCTGGAGTTGACCCCGCTTTCTTCTCCTGGAGTGGAAGAAGCTCTCCAGAAGCGCTGGGGCATTGAACCAGAACAGGCCAGACTCCTGGCCAGGTTGTCCAGGGGGTGTCTGGGCTGGGCAATCGCAGCGGCTTCCGGCGACCAGATATTGCAGGAGCGGGCGGAAAAGCTGGAACATTTATACGAAGTTATCCGGGCGGATACCGAGGCACGCTTCGGCCACGCGGCGCGGCTGGCAGCTCAATATACGCAGAACCGGGCGGTGGTGCAGGAAAGGCTCGACCTCTGGCTGGGCTGGTGGCGCGACCTGCTGCTTGTGAAGGCAGGCTGTCCGGATTACGTGGCCAATATCGACCAGTTGAATATATTGAATAATGTATCCGGGCAATATACTATGGGGCAGATAAGGGATTATCTGGGCAGCATCAGGGCTGCGGAAAGGCAGCTCAGGCAGAACGCCAATCCGCGGCTGGTGCTGGAAGTGCTGATGCTTGATATGCCGGGAAAGATAGACAGTAACCGAGGGGAACTGAAGATAAGGGTAATGGTGAACGATGGCTGATCAGATTGTTGGTGTTAGATTCAAGACGGCGGGAAAAGTCTATCACTTTGACCCCGCTGGCCTCGACCTAGAGGTCAATGACCACGTTATCGTGGAGACGAGCCGTGGGCAGGAGATGGGTAAGGTGTCCATTGCTCCGCGACAGGCGCCGGCGGATGAGATTAACGAGCCCTTCAAGCCGGTCTTGCGAAAGGCTGAGCCGGAAGATATTTTGCGTATTCAGGAACTTGAGGTCAAGGCTGAGGAAGCGTTAATCCAGTGTGGGGAGATGGTAGAGGAACTCCATCTGCCGATGAAACTCCTTTCGGCGGATTATAACATTGATGGCAGCCGCCTCAGCTTCCTGTTCAGCGCCGAGCAGAGGGTGGATTTCCGTGAGCTGGTGCGCCGGTTGACCAGGCAGTTCAAGACAAAGGTGGAACTGCGGCAGGTGGGTACCCGGGACGAGGCCAAGCTCATAGGTGGCTTCGGCCGGTGCGGTCGCCCGCTGTGCTGCATGAGCTTTATCAGCGAGTTCGCCCCAGTTTCAATCAGGATGGCGAAAGACCAGGGTCTTCCCTTGAACCCGATGAAAATTTCCGGTGTCTGTGGTCGCCTGATGTGCTGCCTGGGCTATGAGAATGAGCAGTACCGTACTATGAAAGGGAAAATGCCCAGGGCGGGCCAGCAGATATCAACGGCTATGGGCGATGCGACGGTTGTGGGCAGTAACCCGCTGAAGGAAACGGTGCTCGTGCGGCTGGAGAGCGAGGCGACCGTGGAGTTGCCGCTTAGCGAAGTCTCATACTAACCGGCATCCTCACTGCGGCAGGTATTTCTGCCATTCGTATCTGGAGTGGCGGTAGTGGTTGGGGATGCTGAAGCGGAGATTGTCGCGGGGGTAATCCGGTTTGCGGAGCAGCTTCATGCCGGCGTCCTTCGGGTTTCTTCCTGCCTTGCGCCGATTGCAGGGTACACAGGCACTGACCACGTTTTCCCAGGTATGCTGTCCGTCCCGGTAGCGTGGAATGACATGGTCCAGGGTCAGGTTCTTGGTTTCCTTACCGCAGTACTGGCAGGTATATTTGTCACGGTTGAATATCTCATAGCGGGTCAGTTTTTTCTGCCGGTAAGGGCGTCTTACCATGTAGGCGAGGCGTATAACCGAAGGAAGCTCGAAGCTATCGCTGACGGTATGGATAAAGCCAAGGCCGTTCTCCAGCATCTCCGCCTTGCCCTGATAAACCAGGACGACGGCACGCTTGGCCCGGCATATGGTGAGCGGTTCGTAGCTCTGGTTCAGCACCAGAACGGGCAGATTTACCATCTTCTGGACTTCTTCCTCTCCAAAGTCACCTCATTTTACTGGAAAAAGCGGGACGCAAGCAAACCGGTAACGCTTCACAAATAAATCCCCAAAAATCAGGGGATGGTATTGCCCTCCGTACTATTATTATTTCTTCGCGCCGGTCTATTGTTTGGCCCGGCTGGCGATGAAGCGCATGGCACATTCGGCGGCGTTGGCCAGCAGCTTCTCCGCCTCGGCCATGGACTGGTCAAGCGTTATCGGTCCCGGAGCGATGCTGAGCACGGCATCAATTCCCTGGTCGAAGACCACCCGGCAGTCATCAGCCACCTCGCCCGCCAGCGCAATAACCGTCGCCCCGAATTTCTTGGCAGCCAGAGCCACACCGGTCGGGACCTTGCCCATTGCCGACTGGCAGTCAATACGGCCCTCAGCGGTAAAGACGATTTCAGCGCCTTTCAGGTCGGCAACCAGATTGGTTGCTTTGATGACGACATCGATTCCGGGCACTGCCCTGGCTTTTAAAAAGACCATCAGCCCCAACCCCAGCCCACCGGCTGCCCCGGCCCCGGGTACATCCCTGAGGTCGATATCAAGGTCTCTTTTAATCACGTCAGCGTAATGAGAGAGCGCGGCATCAAGCTGCTTCACCATTTCGGGAGTGGCGCCTTTCTGTGGCCCGTAGATGGCGGAAGCGCCTCGGGGCCCGCACAGAGGATTGTTGACATCGGAAGCGAGCGTCACTTCAAAGTCGGCCAGTCGCGGGTCCATGCCGGAGATGTCAATTCGCTCAAGTTTGGCCAGCGCCGCACCGCCAAAGGGAAGCTCTTTATTGTCAGTATCGAGGAATCTGGCACCGAGCGCCTGTGCCATGCCGGCACCACCGTCGTTGGTGGCACTGCCGCCGATGCCGATAATCAGCTTCCGGCACCCGCGGTCGAGCGCAGCGCGAATCAACTCGCCGGTACCGCAGGTGGTGGTAATAAACGGATTGCGTTTCTCCGGTGGCACGAGCGGTAGACCGGAAGCGGAAGCCATCTCAATCACGGCGGTGGTCTTGTCGCTCAGAATGCCCCAGTGGGCGTTCACCCGTTCTTCCAGCGGCCCGGTAACTTCTGTGGTCATCAGTTCGCCGCCGGTGGCATCTACCAGCGCCTGCACTGTGCCTTCACCACCATCGGCCATCGGCTTGAGCACCGTTTCGGCATCGGGCACGATGCGCCTTACCCCTTCCTCGATAGCCCGCGCTACTTCCAGAGCGGTCAGGTTTCCTTTGAATCCTTGCGGGGCAATGACTATCTTCATGGCGTTACTCTGTCAGGAAAATGCTGACTGCGTTTACCCGTCGCCTTTGGCGTTCCGATACGCTTCATCGAGCAGTTCCACGATTTCGAGGACAGATATCGGCAGCTTCTGTTGACCCACGCCGCAGGAAAGCTGCATGATACAGGCAGGGCAGCTCGATACCAGGGTATCGGCGCCGGTCTTGGCGACGTTAGCCATCTTTCGTGCCAGCACCTTCCGGGATAAATCGTAGTTCTTGAAGGCGTAGCTGCCCGCAGCGCCGCAGCATATGTCAGCTTCATCCATCTCAACAAACTCAACGCCCGGGATACTCTTTAATATGGTGCGTGGCTGGTCCTTTATCTTCTGATAGTGGGCGAGGTGGCAGGGGTCATGGAAGGTTACTTTCTTCTGAAGCTCGCCCATTTCGGTGTTCAGGCCGATGTCAACCAGGAACTCGCTGATGTCCCTGACTTTGCCG
Source organism: Dehalococcoidia bacterium (assembly GCA_030613665.1). Classification (GTDB taxonomy): domain Bacteria; phylum Chloroflexota; class Dehalococcoidia; order Dehalococcoidales; family RBG-16-60-22; genus E44-bin89. The sequence continues at coordinate 3,517 of JAUWLN010000081.1, read as the reverse complement.
GCAAACTCCTTTGCCCTCTCGGCCCATTCGGGGTCGTCAGCCAGCAGTTTGGCATAGTCTTTCAGAAATGAGCTGCAGCTGGCGCAGGGGGTAACGATCGCGTCCACTTTTAGCTTGCCGGCCAGCTCGATGTTTTTTCTGGCCAGGTCCCGTGCCGACTCCATTTCGCCGTAGCCGGCGGCGGGCAGGCCGCAGCAGACGAAGTCGGGCACGCTGACTTCCACCTGATTTTTATTGAGCACGCGAATCGTTGCTGCCGCTCTTTCCGGCGCGAAATTGGGTGCGTAGCAACCAACGAAATAGGCTGCGTGATATTTGGGCTTGTCAAGCTTTTTGACCATGCGCTTTATGGCTTTCAGGCCTTCGCTGGAAGGCACCCTGGGTATCATGGCTTCTGCCTTTCCGACATCACCGGCCAGTCTGGTAAGGCCGGTCTTCCTCGCCAGAGTACGAAGGCCGGTGACATCGGCCAGCCTGAGGAGCCTGGAGGCTTTATAAATCATTTCCGGGTTAGGCAGTAATTTATGGAATAGCAGGCGCTGTACCCAGGGGTCTCCCTTTTTCTTGAGCAGCTCCTGCCTGGCCCGGAAGATAATGTCTCCTGTCGGCACTCCGGGCGGACAATGCTCCGTGCAGCCGTTGCAGGTCAGGCAGTTAAATATCGGGTCATTCAGGTCCTCAAGTTCCAGTCTCTTATCAAGAAAAGCACTGCGGAGCAGTGCCACACGCCCCCTGGCGCTGGTCCATTCTATGCCGGTAACTTTATAGATAGGGCAGCCCGCAAGGCAGAGCCCGCATTTGTTGCACAGCTGTAATGTTTTCGCTAATTCCTCAGCCACCGTTGGCATAGTCAGCGCAGACCTCCTACCAATCGACCCGGGTTCAGAATGTTTTTCGGGTCGAACTCGGTCTTCAGTCGTCTCATTAATCGGTAATCACTGCGTGGCGGCAAGATGACCACCTCTTTTCGGAACGAAAGCGGCGCCGATTCAATGAGGAAGAACCCGCTCAGGTCGGCCGCTGCCTTTTTCAGTACACCGGTGATGTTTACCAGTTTCTCGGGGGTACCGGTCAGGTAGGTGTACAGTATTCCGCTGCCGCATTGCGCCGTCACGCCGGTTTTCACGCCGTGGCTGGCGCTGATTTTCTTCGTTTCTTTATACATATCTCCCAGTTTGCTGATGGGCACCGAGGCCTTGCCCTGAAGAGTTGACGAGTTGTCGCCAAGCATCGCCTCGTGCACGCCGCGGTACACCTTCCAGGCGCGGGAGGCTTCTTCGTCTTCCAGTGTTATGGTGGTTTTGGCCCTGTTGGCCTCGGCGAGTGAAGCGATATCTTTGCGGTGCCGCCCCACATCATCCTTCGGTCCCTCGGCATTGACAATTAGAAGCACCTCGCCGTCGTTGAGTTTTGAGCCGGTGGCCTCCGCCACCTTTTGCCCGGCTGCCGAGTCAGCAAGTTCAATGGCGCTGGGCGTCAACGGCGAGTTCAGGAGCTGGCCGACCAGTCGAAAGGCCTCTTCCGGGTCGGAGAAGGTTATATAGAGGCCTGTGCTCGTTTCAGGCAGTGGGAAGAGCCTCAGCACGGCCTCGGTGATGACGCCCAGGGTGCCCCACGAGCCGATGTACATCCGGCACAGGTCTATGCCGGCCACGTTCTTCATCGTCTTTCCGCCGGTATGGACGATGTCGCCGGTGGGGGTGACAGCCGTAACCCCGAGAACGAGGTCGCGAACCAACCCGTACATGGTCCTTCGCGGCCCGTTGGCGTTGACGGCTATTTCGCCACCGATGGTCGAACGCTCCGTATAGAACGGGTCCAGGGGGAAGAAGAATTTCTCTTTTGCCAGCTGTTTCTGCAGCTCATCGTTGACTATGCCCGCTTGTACCTGAACGGTGAAATTGCCGGCATCAAGCTCGACAACCTGGTTCATATTTTTCAGACAGAGCACGGTGTCGGCTGCATTAAGGCATGGCCCGCTCTCCTGCCTGGAGCCGCCTCCCCACGGAACGAGTGTTATCCGGGATTCATTAGCGGCTCTGACAATATTGGCCACCTGCTCGGTTGTAGCCGGGTAGGTGACGGCCTGGGGCGTGAGCCCATCAACCGTATAGGGTGCGGTTGCTTTTTCACCGGTCAGTACATTCTTGGTGCCGATTATCTCGCCGAGTTTTTGATGGAAAGCCTGCCCGGCTTGTGAAGAGTCTTTATTCATCAGTGTGTTGCCACTCCCTTTACCGGCTGCGGCGTTTCTGTCTCCGGTGGGAACATCTTCCCCGGGTTAGAAATGTCATCGGGGTCAAAAACGTGCTTCACTTTGCGCATGGCAGCGATATCCGACGGGTCAAACATGGAACGCATGGCGTCCATTTTCTCCAGGCCGATGCCGTGCTCACCGGATATGGTGCCGCCCATGGCGATACAGGCATCAAGGACATTTTCGCTGGCTATTTTTGCGGCTTTGCGTTCCTCCGGGTTATTAACGTCAAACAGAATCAGAGGGTGAAGGTTACCGTCACCGGCATGGGCCACATTTACGATAAGCACTTTATTTTTTTCAGCAATCTCGCTTACTTTGCGAAGGGCTTCTGGCAGCTTATTTCGGGGGACGGTACCGTCGCATACTATATAAGGAGGGCAGATTCTGGCCACCGACCCGAAGGCCCCGCGGCGGCCTTTCCAGAGCGCGTCGCGTTCCGCATTGCTCTGGGCGATGCGCAGTTCACGCACTTTATTTTTCCGGCATATCTCTGATATTTCCTGAACCTGCTTTTCCAGCGTGTCCGCCAGCCCGGCGATTTCAATAAGAAGGATACCGGCGGCATCGGTGGGGTAGCCGGCTTTAACACTCTGTTCGATTACCTGGCACATTTTCTGGTCGAGAAGTTCCATGGCACCGGGAACGATGCCGGCGCTGATGATATCGGATACGGCCTGACCGCCGTCTTCGAGGCGGTCGAAGATGGCCAGCATGGTCCGTGATGCTTCCGGTTTGGGAATGATGTGCAGAATTAGCCTGGTGGCCATGCCCAGCATTCCTTCCGACCCGATGAACAGGCCTCTCAAATCGTAGCCGGGATAATCTTCGACGTAATCGCCGGTGTTAATCACCTCGCCGTCGGCGAGGACAATCTCCATGCCGCATACGTATTTGGAAGTCACCCCGTAGCGAAGGCACATCGGTCCGCCGGCATTCTCACCGATGTTGCCGCCCAGTGTAGAGCTTTTCTGGCTGGCCGGGTCGGGCGGATAAAAATAACCGAGCGGCGCCAGGACGTTTTGTAAATCAAGGTTGATCACCCCGGGCTCAACCACCGCCCTGCGGTTGGCAGTATTTATCTCAAGGATACGGTCCATGCGGCTGGTCTCTATAATGATGCCGCCTTTGACCGGGATAGTGCCACCGGACAGATTGGTGCCGGCACCACGGGGCACCACCGGTATCTTTTCCTGATGGGCCAGCTTCATTATCGCCCGGACTTCTGCCGTGCTGTGCGGAAAGACGATGACATCTGGA
>JAUWLN010000174.1 GCA_030613665.1 Dehalococcoidia bacterium | reverse complement strand
CATACCTGCCGCTATAAGAATGCTCAACGCCGGCGGCACTCTGCTGGTATTGACTAAGCCGCAGTGCGAGGCCAGGCGGGCAGAGGTGGGGAAGGGGGGCATAATCAAAGACCCGCAGTGGCATGCCAGGGTTCTGGGGCGCTTCATCAGCTGGGCGGTTGGGGAGAAACTGCGACTGCGCGGGCTGGTGGCTTCGCCCATACGCGGCTCATCGGGCAACCGGGAGTTTTTCGTGCGGTTAAATTTGGCATAATGATTAACAAGGTTCATCTAAACGTCGAGGGCATAAAGATAGCCGGGGAAATCCATCTGCCGGCAGGCAATGGCCCGTTTCCTGCGGTCGGCATCTGTCATGGCATTCCGTCGGGCAAACCGAAGGACGCGGATGACGGCGGTTACCAGGAGCTTGCGCAGCGAATGTGTCGACAGGGCTTTGCCGCATTTATATTTAATTTCCGGGGTACCGGGGAGAGCGGAGGCAACTTTGACCTTGCCGGCTGGTCGCGTGATTTGAAGGCGGCGATCGACTACTTATGGGAGTTATCGGAAGTTGACCGGGCGCGTCTATCTCTGCTTGGCTTCAGTGGTGGAGCTGCCGTTGCCATCTGCGTCGCGGCCCAGGATAAGCGGGTGTCCGGTGTGGCTGCCTGCGCCTGCCCGGCAGAATTCACCTTTCTTAGTGAGATCGATGAGCCGGAAAAAATGGTCGACCATTTCCGCAGCATCGGCGTAATTCGTGACGATGGCTTCCCGGCATCGGCGGAGAAATGGCTGAATGGCTTCAACGAGGTCCGCCCTGTCAGCTGCGTTGCCGGGATTTCACCCCGGTCCCTGCTGCTCGTTCACGGGGACAAGGATGAGACTGTTCCCGTGAGGCAGGCTCGCTGGCTATATAAAGAGGCAGGGGAGCCCAAAAAGCTCGTTATCATCAGTGGTGCGGGACACAGGCTGCGACAGGACAGGCGAGCCATGGGGCAGGTTATGGGCTGGCTTGGAGATTATTGCCGGGTGTCCGCATGATTAATTTGATTTGACCCTGATGTCAGTGAAGGATATAATTGATAGTGGTAGGGTCAATCGGGACCGGAGATAAGAAGCTGGATAAATTGCAGGAAAGCTGTGGCGTTTTCGGTGTTTATGCTCCCGATGAAGATGTAGCTCGCCTTACCTATTTCGCCCTCTTTGCCCTGCAACACCGGGGTCAGGAAAGCAGCGGAATTGCCACCGCCGATGGCAAGAAAGTGAATGTTTACGCCAAGGTGGGCCTGGTAGCTCAGGTTTTCACCGAGGAAGCGCTCTCTCACCTCAGCGGTAATATCGCCATCGGTCACAATCGTTATTCAACCAGAGGGTCAAATCGCGAATGCAATGTGCAGCCCATGCTGGTGGGCAAGGGCAATAACGCCATCGCCATAGCTCATAACGGCAATATCGTCAATGCCGAGTTCCTTTTTGAGCAGCTCTCTGAGCAGGGCCATCCATTTCAGAGCTCCACTGATAGTGAGGTAATCGCCAACTTGGTCCTTTCCTCACCCGGGGATAGCTGGGTAGAAAAGATACGCTACGCGATGAACCGGCTGCAGGGAGCGTATTCATTGACACTCCTGACCAGAGACACCCTCTTCGCTGTTCGCGGTCAACTCGGGGTACGGCCGCTGTGCCTGGGTAAAATCAATGGCGGCTGGGTTATAGCTTCGGAGACATGTGCTCTTGACCACCTTGACGCTACTTTCGTCCGTGAAGTTGAGCCCGGTGAAATCATCAAGATCGATGGAAACGGCCTTGAGAGTTATCCCGGGAAGGGCGGTCAACGGGCACTGTGCATCTTTGAGTATATTTATTTTGCCCGCCCCGATAGCGTTATCAGCGGTCGGTTACTCTCTCCGGCGCGGCAGGCAATGGGTGCGGGTCTGGCAGTGGAATATCCGGTGGAGGCCGACCTTGTGGTGGGGGTGCCTGATTCGGCGACCAGCGCCGGTATCGGCTATGCCCGCCAGTCGGGAATACCTATCGGGGAAGGGTTAATCAGGAACCGCTATGTGGGGCGGACGTTTATTGAACCTGACCAGCGCATCAGGGACCTGGGGGTGAAGCTGAAGTTCAATCCGCTTCCCCGCATGCTCAACAACAAGAGGCTGGTGTTGGTGGATGACAGCATTGTCCGCGGCACGACCACCCCGAGTGTAATCAAGGAATTAAGGCGGGCCGGGGCCAGGGAAATCCACATGCGCATCTGTGCACCGCCAATACGTTACCCCTGCTTTTTCGGCGTGGATATGGCTACCCGTAGCGAACTGATAGCCGCCCAGAAATCAATACCGCAAATCTGCCGGTTCATTGGCGCGGATTCGCTTGGCTATCTCAGCATAGATGGGCTGCTGAAAGCCGTTGCTTTGTCCAAGGGCCAGTTTTGTCTGGCCTGCTTTACCGGCAATTACCCCGTACCGGTACAGCTTGAGATGGACAAGCTGGCGCTGGAGACAATGCAACCGCAGAGCCAGGTGTTTTCCCAGGCAGGGCGCCGCTAAGAAGCGCCAGTTCGCCAGTATAATTTTTTATTTGACAATGCCCCCCCAACTATTATAAATTTAAGTAGAACAATTGTTCTTCTGTTATATATGAGAAAAAGATGATGGCGCAATTATCGGCGAAAAGAAAGCAAATCGTTGACTTTATTCTCCGGTTTATGGAGAAAAAAGGTTATCCGCCAACCGTCAGGGATATACAGAGCGGCTGCGGAATCAGCTCAACGTCAGTGGTTGACTATCACCTGAAAGTGCTGGAAAAGGAAGGGCACATACGCCGCGACCCTGAGGTATCACGGGGAATCGAATTGCTGGGCAGGGCATCATCACCGCTGAAAGTGCAGGTGCCGATAATCGGGCAGATAGCTGCCGGAGAACCGATTCCAGTGCCCGGCTCAGAGAGTTGGGACACAGCCGCGGGCGCTGATTTTCTTGAGGTAACAGCTGACCTTACCCGGGGGAGGCAGGATGTTTATGCGTTAAAAGTCAAAGGTGTGTCAATGATTGACGCTTTGATAAATGATGGTGATATGGTGCTGATGCAGCATGTCAATACGGTGGACAACGGGGAGATGGCGGCGGTGTGGCTCAAGGCGGAGAAGGAGGCGACACTGAAAAAAGTCTATATGGAGCCTGAGCGCGTGCGCCTTCAGCCGGCGAACAGCCAGATGCAGCCG
>JAUWLN010000099.1 GCA_030613665.1 Dehalococcoidia bacterium | reverse complement strand
GGGCTGCGGAAAGCGGGTCGAGATTAGCCGTCGGCTCATCCATCAGCAGAACTTCCGGCTCAATGACGCGCGCCCGGGCGATGGCTACCCGCTGTATCTCTCCACCGGAAAGTTGCCTGGCATTCCGGTTATGATAATCAGACAGGCCCACGACGTCTATAATCTTATTCACCTTTTCCTGCAGCCTGTGTCCCCTGAATCCCCGCCACCTCAAGGCACAGGCAATATTATCATAGACACTCAGGTTGAAGACCACCGGCTTCTGCAGGACAAACGCCATACGGCGGCGTATGGCGAGTCGCACTGCAGGCGACTCTGCGGTATCCACCCCATCGAAGTATATTTTCCCGGATGCAGGCTCATCGAGCAGGTCTATCAGGCGCAGCAGCGTCGTCTTGCCGGCGCCGGTAGGCCCTATCAAAGCAAACACCTCTCCCCGCTCGATGCTGAGGCTGATATTATTCAGGATACCCTGCTCACCATATCGCTGGCACAAATTTATCGTCTCGATAAACGCCATGGTCACCTCTGCTGCACTCGATTCAGGATGATATTGATGATAAGGGCAATCGAAATCAGGATAATGCCCAGTGCTATTGATAGCTCAAGGTCTCCCTTGGATGTTTCCAGGGAAATGGCGGTGGTGATGACGCGGGTGAAACCGCGTATATTGCCGCCCACCATTAGAGATATACCCACCTCGGAGATAGCCCGGCCAAAACCCATGATAACTGCCGCCATAACCGCGAACCTGGCTTCACGAAGAATCACAATCGCCGCTTGAAAGCCGCTGGCCCCCAGCGACCGCGCGGTATCAATGATGCTCCGGTCCACCCCTCGGAGAGCGGAGATGGTAAGCCCGAGCAGTATTGGCGTTAACAGCAACATCTGCCCGATTACTATGGCGGCCGGGGAGAAAAGCAGGCCGAGCCAGCCCAGTGGCCCCGCCCGTGAAATGAACACGAAGACAAATAGACCGATAGCGACGGTGGGTACGCTGTAGAAAGTCTGTATCAGGCTGATGAGAAATCTTTTACCGCGGAACTGGTGGAAATGGATGAGACTGGCCAGAGGCACGCAGATTAGCGAGGCGAGGATAGCGGAGGTCACCGAGATGCTCAGCGACCTCCCCGCTATCTCTATCACCTCCGGGTCAAGAGTGACGATAAATTCCACGGCCTTTATCAGGCCATTCCATAGTTCAGTCATCGGACCTGGTCCTGTTACCTGACACGTCTATTTTTATTTAGTTGGCTCGGCGCCAGCGCAGGGAATGAAGAGCTGCATGCCGTACTCACCAACGCCATACTCGCCGATAAGCTCCTGTATCTCAGCAGAAATAAGAAAGCCTATCAGGTTATTGGCCATGTCAATTTTGGTCTTGGGGGCGCTCTCCGGGTTTACCGCAATGGCAGAATAGACATTGAGCAGTATATCACCCTTGTCCACGATGGGCACGAGTTCCAGTTTGCCCTTGTAAGCCAGGTAGGTACCCATGTCAGTCAGGGTATAGCCCTGTTTTTCACTGGCCATCATCAGCGTTGGCCCCATGCCGGTCCCCGCCTCGATGTACCAGGTGCCCGCCTGCTGAACCGCCTCATACTCGTAACCCGCCTTCTGCCAGATGCTCTTTTCCTTGGAATGAGTGCCGGAGTCATCACCGCGGGAGACAAAGCTGCTGCTCCCACTGTCCATCAGCTTCTTGCAGGCCTCTTCCGGGAGCATGCCCTTGATACCGGCCGGGTCGCCGGGCGGGCCGACAATGAGAAAGTAGTTGTAGGCAAAGGGCACTCGCTCCATCCCGTAACCCTCGGCGACAAACGCCTCCTCGCGTGCCTTTGAATGGACGGTGATTATATCCACATCACCTCTCTGGCCGTACTCCAGCGCCTTGCCGGTGCCGGCGTACATGACATCCAGTTCCACACCGTACTGCTCCTCGAACATCGGCTCCAGATACCCCCAGAGACCGGTGTCATAAAGACTGGTAGTGGTCGCCACCCTCACTCTCTGCTTGGGTTCCAGCGGCGCTGCCCCGCTGGGCTTGGCGCAGCCTGCGGCTCCCATCACCAAGCTGGTGCCTATAAGCAGCGCGAAAAAAATACTGATTATTTTGGTCGGCATTTTTTTATTGAACTTCATAACTGTGCACCTTTCGTAAATTATTTGAACGCGGGGTTCGTCAGTGAAGGCGGTGCACGGATGATAAGGCAGGGCGAAAGATGAACTTCTAACTCAAGGCGAGCAGCAAAGCCACCACATAATTCCAGAAACAAAATAATCTCTCCTTTCCAAATACGGGAGGCACCACCGTTTCCCGTGATACCCTATCGGCCAGTCTCCATAGGCAATCGCCTTTAGGAGAACAGGCTCGGAGAAAGAAAACTTATATTCTTTTCAGCGGTGATTATAGCATAACATCAGGAATAACTGCAACCACCAATCAGCGGGGCAATCTTGACGGTGCCTCGTGCTTCTGCTAAAATCGGCTCGAAGTAAGTTCCCCTGAGGGAAGAACAGCCTCCAGGCAGGGAAGCCTTCGCCTGAAAAGAGAGATGTTTTATTCAGACATCACTTCACTATAAGCCGTCGTGCGAATGGCTCCCAGCAAAAAAAGGCGAGGAGATTTAAGGTGGCTATTGATTATCAGAAAGAAGGCAAAATCGCTATCTTCACCATCAACCGCCCGGATGCGTTGAACTCAATAAATGTTCAGACGGCGAGAGAGCTGCACGAGGCGATGGTTGATTTCCGTGATGACGACGGCCTGTGGGTGGGCATCGTCACCGGTGCCGGAGACCGTGTGTTCTGCTCCGGCGCCGATATCAAAGATATGCTTCCCTTCTTGAAGGAAAACCTCTCACAGCATCCCTGGGCAATGCCGGCTACTCCCATGCGCGGGCTTGACCTCTGGAAGCCGCTTATTGCCGCCATAAACGGCATGGCACTGGGCGGCGGTCTGGAGATTGCGCTGGCCTGCGACCTGCGAATCGCCTCGGAAAAGGCCCGTTTTGGCTCGCCCGAGGTAGCCCTGGGACTGATTCCGGGCTGGGGAGCCACCCAGAGACTGCCCAGATTGATACCGTCCTGCAAAGCCTCCGAGCTTTTGCTCATGGGAAAACCGATTGACGCCCAGGAGGCATACCGCATCGGCCTGGTCAACACGGTGGTCCCACCCGAAGCGGTAATGGCCACCGCCCGGGAATGGGCGGAAACGATATGCCAGGCGGGGCCTCTGGCGGTCAGGGCCGCCAAAGAGGCGATGCTCAGAGGCAGCAGCCTCACACTTGAAGACGGCCTGCGACTGGAAAACGCGCTGGAAGCGTACGTGATGAGCACAGAAGACTTCGCCGAAGGGACAACTGCCTTCGTGGAAAAAAGAAAGCCCGATTTTAAAGGTAAATAATGCCGCAGGAAGGAAGCGCTATGGAAATAAAGCAAGTTGGTGTCATTGGTTGCGGGCAGATGGGCGGCGGCATAGCCCAGGTAAGCGCTCAGTCCGGCTATCAGGTGACGGTTACCGAGGTAAATGAAGAACTGTTAAGCAAGGGGCTGGCCGCGATAAACACTTCGCTGACCAAAGCGGTGGAGCGGGAGAAAATCACGCCGCAGGACAAGGAGGCCACCATATCCCGCATCAAGAGCACCACCAGTATGAAGGACCTGGGCAACTGCGACCTCGTTATTGAGGCGGCAATCGAAAACCTGGAGCTGAAAAAGAAGATTTTCGCCGAACTGGATAAAATATGTCCCAAACACGCCATCCTTGCCACCAACACATCATGTCTTTCCATTATTGAAATGGCTATGACCACCCGGAGGCCGGAAAAAGTGCTCGGGATGCACTTTTTCAACCCGCCGCCAATAATGAAGCTGCTGGAGGTATCCAGGACTATAGCCACCAGTGAAGAGGCCCTGGAAACGGCCCGGAGCTTCGGGCGGTCGCTGGGCAAGACCGTCATCACCGCTCCGGACTCACCCGGCTTTATTGTCAACCGCCTGATGGTGCCCCAGGTGATGAACGCCATCCGCATGCTGGAATCAGGGGTGGCCATCAGAGAAGATATCGATAACGGCATGATGCTCGGCCTGAACCACCCTATCGGGCCTCTGGCTCTGGCGGACCTGGTCGGGCTGGATACGTTTTACTATATTGCCAGCGCCATGTATGATGAATTCAAAGACCCCCAGTTTGCGCCCCCAATCCTGCTGGAAAAGATGGTCACGGCAGGGTGGTTCGGCCGCAAAACAGGCAAGGGCTTTTTCGATTATAAATAGGACCTCCGCTAATCGGGTCTAGAAAGGGAGAAAAGAGATATGACCATTGAAGGTAAAGTAGCCCTGGTAACCGGCGGCTCCGGTGGACTGGGCAGCGTGCACTGTTTGACCCTGGCCAGAGCCGGCTGCAACGTGGCCGTTGGCGGGTACTCTCACATGGACAAGGCGGAGGCCGTGGTCAAGAAAATTCAAGAGCTGGGGAGAAAGGCCGTTGCCGTTCAGATGGATGTTTCGGTACTGGAGGATGTACAACGGGGAGTAAAGCAGATAGAAGAAACGCTCGGCCCCGTTGAAATCATGGTCAATAACGCCGCCTTTGGCATCGTGCGGGCGGCCACCATTATAAATACGGAGAAAAAAGACTGGGACCGCGATGTGGCCGTCAACCTGACAGGCGCTTTCAACAACATCAAGTGCTGCATGCCGGGAATGCTCGAGCGCGGCTGGGGCCGTATCATCATTATCTCTTCCATCACCGGCACCCAGGGGGGGATGGGGCAATGCAGCTATGCCGCCACCAAAGCCGGGCTCATCGGCCTGGCCAAGACGGCGGCACTGGAGGGTGCGCGCAAGGGAGTCACCTGCAACGCGCTGGTTCTGGGCGTCTTCAACGCCGGCGGCTTCCTCGAGGTTGCTCCTGAATTCAAGGAGCGCATTGTCAAGCGCATGGCGATGCGCCGCATGGGTGAGCCGCAGGAGGTCAGCAACGTACTCGCCTTTCTGGCTTCGGAAGAGTCCAGCTTCATAACCGGGGAGACGATTGAAGTAAGCGGTGGCGCCAATCTGTTCACCTTCTGATAAACTATGGTAGAATAGGTCGGGCGCATTTGTGCTCCTGAGAACGCAGGAGAGGGTGATGTCATGGCAATCCGAGAGACCGACGTCAAAGAAAAAAGCAAACAGCTGAATATCGAATCGGTCGAATGGAATGGCCTGACCTGGATAGACATTGAGAAGCCGACCGAGCGGGAGACGGAGTATCTGGCCAACAATTATCCCTTCCATCCACTCGACCTCGATGACTGTCTCAGCCGTATACAACGACCGAAAATCGACGAATACCGGGATTACCTGTTTCTGGTCCTGCACTTTCCGGTATTCAACAAAGAGGCCAGGATAACCGCACCCAGCCAGGTGTCCGTGTTTATTGGCGAAAATTACCTGATTACGCTGCATAAAGGCGACCTCAAGCCTCTGGCCAAACTTTTCCGGGAATGTCAGCTTGAGGAAGAGGCACGGGAGGAGAACCTCAGTCCGGGTTCCGGATACCTGCTCTACCGCATCATTGACCGGCTTATCGATTACTGCATCCCGATTTTGAATCGCATCAGCGCCAACATTGAAGAAGCCGAGGACAACATCTTCGCCAGCAAACGGATACCACGCGCCATCGAGCATATCTCCATTCTGCGACGCGATGTTATCTCTTTCCGCCGTACCATCTGGCCGATGAGAGCGGTCATTGCCACACTGGAACCAAAGATTCGGCGGTTCACCAAGATGGACCTGACCGTTTACTTCGGGGACACGGTTGACCACGTCGACCGGATATGGGACGGCCTGGACGAATATAAGGAAATCATCGAAGGCCTTAATGATACCCATGACTCGCTGGCTTCCAACCGCACCAACGAGGTCATGCGCATACTGACTGTCATCGCCACCATTCTGCTGCCAATCACGGTGGTGGCGAGCATCTTTGGTATGAACATCCCGCTGGGGCCTTTTAACAATTCCCCATATTCTGCGCTCTTTGTGTTTGTCGTCTGCCTGGGCATCATCGGCGGCATGCTTTACTTCTTCCGTCATCACCGCTGGATCTGATATGAGTGCCTCGCGCCAACTGGTGATATTCATTGCGCTCTTTATCACCTGTCTCATTACCGCCAACGTCATCGCCGTCAAGGTCATCAGCCTTGGCCCGTTCTTCCTGCCGGCGGCCATCTTCGTTTTCCCTCTGAGCTACATCTTCGGTGATATCCTCACCGAGGTCTACGGCTACCGACTGGCACGCCGGGTCATCTGGCTCGGTTTTCTCTGCAATCTC
>JAUWLN010000026.1 GCA_030613665.1 Dehalococcoidia bacterium | reverse complement strand
GTCATCGTGCTGGAGTGGGCGGAAAAAGTGCTGGCTCTTCTGCCGGAGGACTATCTGCAGGTGAAGTTTGAAGTGCTGTCCTCGCAGAGACGAAGGCTGGAATTTGTCGTTTTTGGGGAGAGGTCGGACACTCTTATCAGGGAGTTGAAAAGCTGATGCTGGTGCTCGGTATTGATACCTCGGGTTATGCCAACGCCATCGGTGTGGCTGACGGTGAGCGGGTCCTAGCCGACTTTGTTTTCGAGACCAGAAACGAGTCGCTGGCTAAAATCATGCTTAATATAGACAGTGTGCTCAAAGACGCCGGACTTGGCCTTGAGAATATCGAAGGGTTCGGGGTCGGCCTCGGGCCGGGTTCCTGGACGGGCATAAGAATCGGGGTTACGGTGGGCAAGATGCTGGCCTACAGCACCGGCAAACCGATTAAAGGTATCCCTACCTTGAAAGTGCTTGCCTATCAGGCCCGTGATTGCCATTCACTTATCTGTTCGATTATTGATGCCGGTGCCGGAGGGGCGATATATGCCGCGTTCTATCGCTGCGATAATAATGCAGTTCATCAGGCCGGTGATTACTACATTGGCGACCTTCCCGGCCTGGCCGGGACGATTGCCGAGCCTGTGGTGCTGGTAGCCACCGATGTGTCAAAGTACCAGAGCGTGGTAGGTCAGTTGCTTGAGCCGGAGACCGTTGCCGCGCGGGAAAGCATGCCCGGTGGGGCAACGGTGGCATTGCTGGCGGCAGCCCGTCTCGAAAACGGAGAGCCTGATGATACGCTGGCGCTGGCGCCTTTATATCTGAAAGAATCGACGGCGAGGGCTTTTGTGAACAAATATTCAAAGCGCGCCCGGGAGGCGCAGCAAGGGTAAATGAGATGCTGGTACTGGGGATAGAGACCTCCTGCGATGAAACATCGGCGGCGCTGGTGGCTGACGGCAAAACCGTGCTGTCCAATATCATCGCCAATCAACTGGAACTGCACCGTAAGTACGGCGGCGTTGTCCCGGAGATTGCCGCGCGGCGGCATACCGAGCTCATCGGCTACGTTATCAATGAGGCGCTTGATGCCGGAGATAAAAGCCTGCGTGACGTGGAGGCGGTGGCGGTAACGGCAAAGCAGGGGCTGGTCGGCTCTCTGCTGGTCGGGGTGGCGGCGGCAAAAACGCTCAGCTACTCGTTGAAGGTGCCGCTGGTCGGGGTGCACCACATCGAGGGGCATATCTTTGCTAACCTGTTGAGCAACCCTGAAATCCCGCTGCCCCATGTCTGCTTAACGGTGTCCGGTGGCCATACCCTGCTGGTCTACGTTCGGGACTACTGCCAGTATGAACTGCTCGGCGGCACGGTTGATGATGCTGCCGGGGAAGCTTTTGACAAGATTGCCAAGTTCCTCGACCTCGGTTTCCCCGGGGGGCCTGTTATCGACCGCCTGGCCGTTCAGGGCGACAGGAAAGCTTTTGCTTTCCCGCGGCCTTTGTTGAAGGCGAAAACGTTCTATTTCAGCTTCAGCGGCCTGAAAACGTCCGTCATCAACGCTTTCAAAGGCCAGCTTGCCAGCGGCGAAACACTGCCTCTGGAGGACATTGCTGCCAGCTTTCAGGAAGCTGTCGTGGATGTTCTGCTGGTAAAGACATTGCGGGCCGCCCGACAGCGTGAGGTATCCGCCATCAGTGTTACTGGCGGCGTCTCAGCCAACCGACGGTTGAGAGAAGTGTTCGCGGATGCCGGTAACAGGGAGGGAATCGAGGTGTATTTCCCCGCCCTCTCGATGTGCACGGATAACGCGGCCATGATTGCGGCGGCGGGACATGCCAGACTGATACGGGGTCAGGCAAATGACCTGTCGCTTGATGTGATTCCCAACGTGCCACTTGAGGTGCAGCATGTCGGTTGAAATTGAAGAAATCAAAGCCGGGAAACCATCGGTGCGGGTGCTCCGAAAGGCGGCGCGCCTTATCCGCAAAGGTGCTGTTATCGTATGCCCGACAGATAGCGGGTATGCGCTGGCCGCCAATGCTCTTGATACCAGAGCTATTGTCAAGGTCTTTAACTTAAAGGGGCGCGCTTACTCCAATCCCATGCACGTTGCGGTCAATTCGCTGGAAGTGGCGGAAAGGTATGCACACATCAATCCGGAGGCAGAACAGCTGGCATCCAGTTTCCTGCCCGGGGCTCTGACAATGGTGCTGCCCAGGAAAGAAATCGTCCCGTCTCTACTGGTTGCCGGGCGTGATACAATCGGCATCAGGATACCTGATAACAGGGTGATACTGGATTTAGCCTCCATAACCGACCTGCCGATTACGGCGACGAGCGCCAATGTCAGTGGACAGCCGACGCCGTACTCCGTACCGGAAGTGCTCAATATGCTCGGCGAGGCAATGGAACAGGTTGCCCTGGTTCTGGACCAGGGTTCGATAACGTCACGCGGACTCTCCACGATTGTTGATTTGACCGTCAGTCCTCCCCAGCTCCTGAGACAGGGGCTGGTCAGCTGGCTGGAGATACGGCAGGTTCTGCAAGCGCTTTAAAATTCAGGCTCGGACGGATCTGGTTCATTATACGTGCACAGGTTTGACAAGCTAATTCGTTCTATGCTATTTTGAGTTACGGGCTGCTGCGTTTTTCCGGATATTGGGTCCGTGCGTAAGTAGCCGTCATTTTTTTTACCGACCTGGAAGGGAGACTTCGACTTGAAAAGCGATGTTATCAAGAAAGGAATAGAAAGGGCGCCGCACCGCTCCCTGCTGTACGCTCTGGGCTGCAATCGCTCGGAAATGGATAAACCGTTTGTCGGCATAATAAACAGCTACAGCGAGATTGTTCCCGGGCATATGCACCTGCGTGACATCGCCCAGGCGGCGAAGGCGGGGGTACGAGAGGGAGGAGGCGTTCCTTTTGAGGTAAATACTATTGCCGTGTGTGACGGCATCGTTATGAACCACCCCGGGATGAAATACAGCCTGCCCAGCCGGGAACTGATTGCCGATTCCGTGGAAACGGTGGCCGAGGCACACGCCTTTGACGCCCTCGTTTTCATTCCGAACTGTGACAAGATAGTCCCCGGGATGCTCATGGCGGCAATGCGGTTGAACATCCCGTCCATCTTCATCAGCGGCGGGCCCATGCTGGCCAGTCGCTTCGGCAGCGCTGGCCCAAAAGTTGACCTCATCTCGGTATTCGAGGGGGTGGGCAAGGTCCTCAGCGGTAAAATGAGCGAAGAAGAATTGGAACAGATGGAGAAGGTCGCCTGCCCCGGTTGTGGCAGTTGCTCGGGCATGTTTACCGCCAATACCATGAACTGCCTGATTGAGGTCATAGGGATAGGCTTGCCAGGCAATGGCACCATCCCGGCGGTGGATGCCCGACGGCGTGGCCTGGCAAAGGATGCCGGGCGCGCGGTAAT
The DNA here is from genome assembly GCA_030613665.1 of Dehalococcoidia bacterium. Lineage (GTDB taxonomy): Bacteria > Chloroflexota > Dehalococcoidia > Dehalococcoidales > RBG-16-60-22 > E44-bin89. Next base: position 11,924 of record JAUWLN010000026.1, on the reverse strand, counting down.
GAGGCTGCTGGCGGACAACGTCCGGCCCCGTGATTTCCTCAGCAAGGAATCCATCCACAATGCCTTGATTGTTGATATGGCACTTGGCGCCAGCACCAACTCGGTGCTGCATTTGATGGCTATTGCTCACGAGGCAGGCCTTGCCTTTCCACTGACGCTGGTCAATGAGATAAGCCAGAAGACGCCCTGCCTCTGCAAGCTGTCGCCGGCATATGTGGATGAAAATACCAAGTATCATATTGAAGACCTGAACCATGCTGGCGGTATATCGGCGGTGATGAATGAAATAAAAGGGCTATTGAAGCTCGATTTGAAAACGGCGACTGGTAAAACACTGGCCGAGAATATTGCCGGCAGCCGGATTCTGGATAGTAATGTAATACGGCCGGTGGATAATGCCTTCGCGGCGACCGGCGGACTGGCGATACTGTTTGGCAACCTCGCTCCTGAGGGCGCTGTGGTGCGGAGGTCGGCGGTAGCGGAAGAGATGCTCTCGCATCGCGGGCCGGCAAGGATATTTGACTCCGAGGAGAAAGCAACCAGGGCCATTATGGACGGCGCTATAAAAGAGGGAGACGTGGTCGTTATCCGCTACGAAGGACCGAAAGGCGGTCCGGGTATGAGAGAGATGCTGACTCCCACCTCTCTTCTCAGCGGTCTGGGAATAGATAATAAGGTTGCTCTCATAACCGACGGGCGTTTTTCCGGAGGCTCTCGCGGCGCTGCCATCGGTCACGTTTCTCCGGAGGCGGCAAGCCGGGGTCCGATTGCCGCTTTGAAAGAAGGGGATACCATTGTGGTTGATATCCCGAATTACAAACTGGAAGTAGAATTGACGGAGCAGGAAATAGAGCAACGTCTGGCGCAATTGCCGGCGTTTGAACCGAAGGCAAAGACCGGTTATCTCAGATATTATGCCGAGAAAGTACGCTCGGCGAGTACCGGAGCGGTATTCGGAGGCTAGAGGAGGCCAGCCATGAAGCTGACAGGTGCACAGGTTTTATGTGAAAGCTTGGTAAAAGAAGGGGTGGATATTATTTTTGGTTTTCCCGGTGGATCGGTCATTCCACTCTATGATACCCTGCCGCAGTATCCGCAGCTCCGGCATATTCTGGTACGCCACGAACAGGGAGCATCGCACGCCGCTGACGGCTATGCGCGGGCGACGGGAAAAGTAGGCGTATGCTTCGCCACATCCGGTCCTGGAGCAACCAATCTGGTTACCGGCATCGCCAACGCCTTTCTTGATTCGGTTCCGGTAATCGCGATTACCGGGCAGGTCCGGAGGGATTTCATTGGCCGTGATGCCTTCCAGGAAACGGATATTACCGGTATAACGCTGCCCATCACCAAACATAACTATCTGGTCATGGATGTAAATCACCTGGCTACAGTAATCAAAGAGGCTTTTCATTTGGCTCGCACCGGGCGTCCCGGGCCCATATTAATTGATATACCCCGCGACGTGTTTCTGGAGCAGACTGAATTCAGCTATCCGGACAAATTGGATTTACCCGGCTACAAACCAACGCTGCAGGGTCATCCGGCGCAAATAAAGAAGGCGGCCAAACTGATTAACGAAGCCAAGCATCCCATTATCATTGCCGGGCGGGGGGTCAATGTTTCAAAGGCATACGATGAACTGAAATACCTGGCCGAGACGGCGCAGGTACCGGTGGCGACCACCTTACTGGGCGTTGGCTGCTTCCCGGAGAGCCACGCCCTCAGCTATGGTATGGTGGGCATGCACGGAATGGTCTACGCGAACTATGCCATCGAGAACTCCGATGTGCTTATCGCCCTTGGCATGAGATTTGATGATCGGGTAACGGGAAAAATAAGCGCCTTTGCCCCTCACGCTCATATCGTGCACATTGATATTGACCCGGCTGAGATTGGCAAGAATGTCCGCGTGGACGTACCCATCGTGGGAGATGTCAAGATGGTTTTGCAGGCACTGAACAAACAGCTTATTCCTGTTGACCGCCTTGGCTGGATTAATCAGCTCGATGATTGGCGGAAGGAACACCCATCAATCGATATCAGGGGTGACGATGGGCTTCTGCCGCAGTACGTGGTTCGCCAGATATATGAAAAAACCCGGGGCGAAGCCATAATCGTTACTGGAGTCGGGCAGCACCAGATGTGGGCGGCACAGCACTACTGGTTCAATAAGCCCAATACGCTGCTTTCATCCGGAGGCCTCGGCACGATGGGATTTGGCCTGCCGGCGGCTCTGGGGGCTCAGATTGGCTGCCCCGATACCACAGTATGGTGCATTGACGGCGACGGCGGTTTTCAGATGACCATTCAGGAGTTGGGCACTATCGTCCAGGAGCAGTCGCCGGTCAAGATAGCCATTATCAATAATGGATACCTGGGGATGGTAAGACAGTGGCAACAGCTGTTTTATAAAGGGCGGTATGTAGCCACACCGATATCCTGCCCCGACTTTGTTAAAATTGCCGAAGGGTACGGTATACCTGCGTTGCAGGTCAAGCATAAAGAAGAAGTAGCCCCGGCAATCGAACAGGCGATGGCACATAACGGGCCGTTCCTGATTGATTTTATGGTGGAGCCGGAAGAAAACGTTTATCCCATGATTCCGCCCGGGGCAACGGTTGCCGAGAGTATTGAGGAACCCAAACAACCGATAAAGGCCATTTCAGATTCAAAGAAACTGAAGGTGAGCAATATATAGGCTCGAAAAGGTGGCATGATGGCAGCTACGAAGCATATTCTGCTGGCATTGGTAGAGGATAAACCCGGCGTTTTGAACCGCATGGCCAACGTCATCCGGAGGCGGGGTTTCAATATACACAGCGTAAATGTACTCGAAACCATAGAAACTGAGGGCAGTGGACGGCCCGGCCTGACCAGGGTTGCCATTGTAGTCTCAGGCTCGGCGGTGATACTGGGGCAGGTCCGGAAACAGCTGGAGAAAATAGTCGATGTCGTGAAGGTCCTGGATATCACCACTGAAGACGCGGCATGAGGTGAGGAAAATAGCCCTTTACGGGAATAGATACGGAGACAGCATTTGTTGAAGATGAGGCATACTCTGGTGGCGCTGGTTGAGGACAAACCCGGCGTGCTGACTCGTATGGCGAGCCTGTTTAGGAGGCGGGGCTTCAATATTGAAAGCATTGCCGTGGGGCATAGTGAGATGCCTGACCTGTCACGTATGACCATCGTGGTTAATGGTACGGCCAGTATTCTGGAGCAGGTAAGAAAGCAATTAAGCAAGGTGGTTAACGTGGTCAAGGTTTTTGACGTTACTGACGATAATATCACGGTGCGGGAGCTGGCACTGGTAAAGGTCAGGGCAACCTCGTCGAGCCGCAGTGAAATAATTGAAATCGTCGATATCTTCCGTGCCAGCATTGTCGACGTGGCGGGCGATTCGGTGACCATTGAGATAACCGGCGATGAAGATAAAATTGATTCGCTGCTAAATTTGCTGCGGAGCTTTGGCATAAAAGAAGTGGCCAGGACAGGCAGCATCGCCATGCTGCGGGGAAGTACCGGCCAGTTGCGTGCTGAAGAAAGACCGTTAAAAACTAGAAAGGAAGGATATAAGATATTGTAAATACGGATTCAATCTGAATCAGCGTAGATTCTAAAGGCGCGAATAAATGATAAAGGGGGTTGAATAAAAAGATATGGCCAAGGTGTATTACGAAAAAGATGCAGATATGAGTTTGCTGAAAGGCAAAATGATTGCCATTATCGGCTATGGTAACCAGGGGCGTGGCCAGTCACTGAACCTTAAAGATAGCGGCTGCGATGTGATTGTAGGGCTTCAGGAAGGCAGTAAGAGCAAGGCGAGGGCTGAAGCTGACGGCGTTAAGGTAACCTCGGTGACAGAGGCGGCGAAAGCGGCTGATATCATCATGCTGCTGGCTCCGGATAACCTGCATCAGAAAATCTACAATGAGCAAATCGCACCGGGATTATCTAAAGGTAATATGCTCATGGTTTCCCATGGCTTCACCATCCACTACAGCCAGATTGTGCCATCGTCGGACATCGATGTAACCATGATAGCGCCCAAGAGCCCGGGCACTTTGCTCCGCGAGTTCTTCACCCAGGGGCAGGGCGTCCCCGCGCTGATAGCCGTCTATCAGGATGCCTCCGGACAGGCGAAAGAAAAGGCACTGGCCTACTCAGCAGTCATAGGCTGCGCCCGTGCCGGAGTCCTGGAAACGACCTTCGCCGAGGAAACCGAGACAGACCTCTTTGGTGAGCAGACAATACTCTGCGGCGGAGTTACCTCTCTCCTCAAAGCTACGTTTGAAACGCTGGTGGAGGCTGGCTATCAGCCCGAACTGGCTTACTTTGAGTGCCTCCACGAGCTAAAACTTATCGTTGATCTGATATACAAAGGCGGCATCAGCTTCATGCGTGACTCGGTCAGCCATACCGCTCGGTACGGCGATATAACCAGAGGTCCGCGGGTAATTGACGAAGGCGTAAGAGAAAACCTGTGGGAGGTTCTGGGCGAGATTCAGGACGGCACCTTTGCCCGTGAGTGGATTCTGGAGAACCATGCTGGTCTGCCGGTATTCAACGCGCTCACGCGCAAGGACAGGGAGCACCCGATTGAGATAGTCGGGGCTGAACTGCGCAAGATGATGTCGTGGCTGGCCAAATAAACGAAAAACTTACCATAGTTAAATAACAATGGGGGAGCGAGATGGACAAAGTAATCATCTTTGACACCACATTGCGCGATGGCGAACAGGCAGCCGGCGGCAGCCTCAACCTTAATGAAAAACTTGAAATCGCCAGACAGCTTGAGAAGCTCGGTGTGGATGTCATTGAGGCTGGCTTCCCCATCAGCTCACCGGGCGATTTTGAGTCGGTGAAGCTTGTCGCTGAGGAAATACGCGGCAGTATCATCTGCGGTCTGGCGCGAGCGAACGCGAACGACATTGACCGCGTCTGGGAGGCCGTGAAAGGTGCGGCGCATCCCTGTATTCACGTATTCGTATCTTCATCGGATATCCACCTCATGCACGTGTTGAAAAAAGACCGCGATGAAATTCTGCAATTGACGCGTGACATGGTATCCCGTGCGAAAAGCTACACCGATAACGTTGAATTCTCACCAATGGATGCCAGCCGGACTGAACCGGCCTATCTACACCAGATACTTCAAGTGGCTATTGAAGCCGGTGCTGTCACGCTCAACATCCCTGATACCATGGGCTATTCTATTCCGGAGGAATTTGGCCGCCTGATCGACGGCATTTTCCAGAACGTGCCTGGCATTGAAAAAACAGTGGTCAGCGTGCACTGCCATAATGCCCTCGGCCTGGCGGTGGCGAATAGCCTGGAGGCGGTCAGACGAGGAGTCAGACAGGTGGAATGTACCATCAATGGCATCGGGGAACGAGCAGGCAACGCTTCGCTTGAGGAAATCGTGATGGCTATCAAGACCCGCCGCGACTTATTTAACCTCGATACGGGTATAGATACCAGGCAAATCTACAAGACGAGCCGGATGGTAAGCGAGTTGAGCGGATTCTCCGTGCAGCCGAATAAAGCCATCGTTGGCGCCAACGCCTTCCGGCATGAGTCCGGGATACACCAGGACGGTGTTATCAAGATGCCCATCACCTTCGAAATTATGGACCCCAAGACCGTGGGCATACCATCAAGCAGCCTGGTGCTGGGCAAATTGAGCGGGCGGCATGCCTTTCGTGAGAGGCTGGCCGAGCTGGGCTACACCCTGGAAGATGAAGATTTCACCCGTGTCTTCCGTGCTTTCAAGGAGCTGGCGGATAAGAAGAAGGAAATAGCCGACCGGGATATCGAATCGCTGGTTGCCGAAGAGCAACGCACGGTTTCAGAAGTTTACCACCTCGACCGCATTCAGATTTCCTGCGGCGACCGTGGCATTCCAACAGCGTCGGTGATAATAATCGACTCTGAAGGACAGGCGCAGTCCGATGCTGCGCTGGGCAGCGGGCCGGTTGATGCGGCCTTCAAAGCGGTTGATAAGATAGTCAAAATGCCCAACACGCTTACCGAATTCAGCGTTAAATCAATAACCGAAGGTATTGACGCCATTGGCGAGGTACTGTGCCGGATTGAGAGCGGTGGCGTTACCTATACCGGGCGAGGAGCGGATACCGATATCATAGTGGCAAGCGCCAAAGCGTACATCAATGCCCTCAACCGGTTGTTGGCCGCGAAAAAGAAAGCTGAGTAGAGTCTGAGATGCCTATCGCACTGGAAATGGTGCTGCGCCTCTTGTTGGCCGCTGCTCTGGGAGTGGCCATCGGCTACCAGAGAGAAAGAGCCGGAAAACAGGCCGGGATGAGAACGCACGTTCTTATCTCAACCGGGGCGGCCCTGATTTCTCTCGTTTCTATTTACGGGTTTGGCGCTGCCAGCGACCCGTCACGGGTGGCTGCTGGTGTGGTGGTCGGCGTTGGGTTTCTGGGAGCCGGGGTCATCCTGCACCGCCAGGGGGGCATTGTTGAGGGATTGACTACGGCGGCCACAATCTGGGTGATGGCTGGTATTGGCCTTGCGGCGGGAGTGGGTTTGTATATCATAGCGGTTGCAGCCGCGGCTATTGTTTTCGGTGTGCTAATCATACCTCGCTTGAAAGGATAGAGTTCACTTGAGAAGAGCAAAGGAAGGAAGTAAAGATGAATCTGGCTGAGAAAATACTGGCGGCACATACGGGTCGAAAACAGGTTAGTGCCGGGGAATTCGTCAATGCCAAGGTAGATATTGTTCTGGGAAATGATATCACGGCCCCAATTGCCATAAAGGAGTTCCAGAAAATTGGTGTGAGCCGTGTCTTTGACCCTAAAAAAATCGTGATGGTGCTCGACCATTTTATGCCTACCCGGGACATCGCCTCCGCCGAGATTGGCAAAATGATGCGAGAGTTTTGCCGCGAACAGGAGGCCGTGCTCTTTGAAATTGGTAAGGCGGGTATTGAGCATGTGCTGCTGCCGGAGCAGGGTATCGTGCTTCCCGGGCAGGTGGTCATTGGCGGCGATTCCCATACCTGTACCTACGGGGCGGTGGGCGCCTTCGCCACTGGTGTAGGCTCAACTGACATGGCGGCGGCCATGGCCACCGGAGACCTCTGGATGAAGGTCCCTTCGACGATAAAGTTTGTGTACCATGGCAACCTGGGCAGGTGGGTAGGTGGGAAGGACCTCATTCTCCATACTATCGGCGACATCGGTGTGGACGGTGCGCTTTATTCGGCGATGGAGTTCATCGGTGAAGCGATTGATGCTCTGCCCATGGACGGGCGTTTCACCATGGCTAACATGGCTATTGAAGCCGGAGGCAAGGCAGGGCTTTTCCGGGTTGACAACAGAACGCAACTTTACATAAAAGCTAAAGCAAAGGGTCCCTATAATGTATATGAGCCTGACCCGGATGCTGAATATGCCAGGGTAATCGAGTATGACGTTACCGAGCTGGAGCCGCAGGTGGCTTTCCCTCATTCGCCAGCCAACGTCAGGCCGGTCAGTCAGGCGGGAGATATCGAAATTAACCAGACGATTATCGGCAGCTGCACCAACGGTAGACATGACGACTTGCGGATTGCCGCTCAGATATTGAAAGGGAAGAAAGTGCATCCCAATGTCCGCTGTATTATTATTCCGGGGTCACAGCAGGTATATGCCGATGCTCTAAAAGAAGGGTTTATTGAAATATTCATTGAGGCCGGTGCTGCGGTGAGCACTCCTACCTGTGGACCGTGCTTTGGTGGCCATACCGGTGTGCTGGCATCAGGGGAACGCTGTATATCCACCACCAACCGCAATTTTGTCGGCAGAATGGGGCATCCCAAATCGGAAGTGTATCTCGCCAATCCGGCAGTTGCCGCCGCTAGTACCGTTACCGGCCGAATCACTAGTCCCGACGAGGTTGTGAAATAGAACGGGCAATGCGGAAAAAAGAGAAGGAAATCACTGATCCCGCTGAGATAGAGCAAATCATAAAGCAGGCGAGAGTGTGCCGGCTCGGCTTCGTAGATGGCAGCGAGCCTTATGTGGTGCCGGTCTGCTTCGGCTACGAAAACAATGCTTTCTATTTCCACTGTGCACCGGAAGGCCGCAAATTAGAGCTTATCAGGAATAATAATCGGGTCTGCGTGGAGATAGACACGGATGTTGAGATTGCCGGTGCCGAAAAACCTTGCGGCTGGTCAATCAGATACCGGAGTGTTATCGGTGTGGGTCGCGCGCATATTCTGGAGGACAAAGCCGACAAAATCCGTGGTTTGACGGTGCTTATGCGACAGTTTGGGGAAAAAGGACTGGCCGTGTCATTTGAAAAGGCTGACCGCACCGCAGTGGTAAGAATTGATATTGAAAACATCACCGGGAAAAAATCGGGCTACTGAGGAGGCGGAGCGATGGTCAAGATGCGGAAAAGCTGGCGCGAAAAACTGCACGATAGTAAAGACCTGCCTAGAGTAATTGAAATTAACGATAAGATGAGCAAGCGCTGGGGGACCGGGACCTGTGTCATTCCTGCCCCCATTGAAGTTGACGAAGCCATGAAAAATGTCCCTGAGGGCAGGCTGGTGACAATCAACCGTATCCGCGAGTCCCTGGCTCGAAAGCATGGTGCCAGCATCGGCTGCCCCATCACCACCGGAATCTTCTGTAACATCGCTGCCCGTGCCGCCGAAGAAGATGCCGGTGAAGGCAAGGAAGATGTTACCCCTTATTGGCGGACCCTGAAATCTAAAGGAGAGCTGAACGAAAAATACCCGGGCGGCGTGGAAGCACAGGCGGCCCGGCTTCAGGCCGAAAGGCACACCATTGAGCCGGGTAAGGGAAAGAAGCCACCGATAGTGAAGGATTTTGAGAAGGTGCTGGTGTGAGTGAAAAGAAAAAACAAGGCTAATAAGTCGAATGAACGAGAGATTCAAAGAATTGACAGACAGAATGCCATTACGTCTCCACTTGCTTTTAGAACAGCCATTAATCTCCATAGATGACATTGGAATTACTCAAGTGCCACAAAGAGGTATCTATGTTTTTTTTGAAGATAACGACCCAATATATGTTGGGCGTTCCAACCGACTGAAGGAGCGCTTAAAGGAACATAGCCAAAGAGGTTCTGACCATTATAGCGCTACACTGGCTTTTAGAATAGCCAAACAGAATATGTCAATTCTCCAGAAAAAAGAGAGAAAGCAAACAAACGAACAACTAATGAAGAATAGGGATTTCGTTGCAGAATTCGAGGCAGCCAAAGGCCAGATTGCAAGAGCGAAAATACGCTTTATTGAAATTGAGGACCAGATTGAACAAGCAATGTTTGAAATCTATGCCTCGTTGGCACTTGGCACTAAATTAAATGATTTTAGCACTCACTAGCAATAAGGAAGTTATTTTTAGATGCTAAAAAGTAAAGTTCATAAGTACAATGCAAGGGGATTAAAAAGGGCGAAGCCCTTTTAAGAAAATCTCTTCCCTTTTCCCTTACGAAGGGGAGAGGGATAAAGGGTGAGGGATTGGTAAACAGTCTTTAAGTTAATATGGAATTCCAAACCACATGAAGGTTCGTGATATAATCAAGATGATTGAAGATGACGGCTTGTATATTGTTGACACTCGTGGTAGTCACCGACAGTATAAACATCCTACAAAACCAGGTCGTGTTACTATCGCTGGTAATCCAAATCACGATGTAGCACCTGGGACACTAAATAGTATTTTGAAGCAGGCAAAACTAAGGGAATAGCGTTATGTATAAATATCTGGTTGTATTTGAAAAGGCTGGCAATAATTACTCTGCCTATTCTCCAGACATACCGGGATGTATTGCTACTGGAAGTACCCATGATAAGGTGGAAAAGAACATTAGAGAGGCTATTCATTTTCATATTGAAGGGTTGGTAAAGGATGGATTACCTCTTCCGGAGTCTGCGTCATTTACCGAATATATAGAGGCCTGAGAAGCGGGCATTGCACCCCGAAAAACCTTAAACAGGGAAAGGTAAATATAATGCTAAAAGGCAAAGTTCATAAGTACGGCGCTGATGTGAACACCGATGTCATCATTCCGGCGCGTTATCTGAATATTTATGACCCGGCGGAGCTGGCCAAGCACTGTATGGAGGACATCGACGAGGATTTTCTGAAGAGGGTGGAGCCGGGCGATATTGTGGTGGCGACCACCAATTTTGGCTGCGGCTCCTCGCGTGAGCATGCCCCGATGGCGCTCAAGGCGGCCGGCATTTCCTGCGTTATCGCCAGGAGCTTCGCCCGTATATTCTTCCGCAATGCCATTAATATAGGGTTGCCTCTCCTCGAAAGCAATGAGGCGGTGGATAATACCGAAGCCGGCGATATTGTGGAGGTTGATCTCTCCAGGGGTGAGATAAAAAACGTAACCAAGAATTTGACCTTTACCGCCAGCCCCTATCCCGATTTCATGGCCGAGATTATTGCCTCCGGCGGGTTGATTGAGTATACGAAGAAGCGTTTAACGAGCGGGAGAGTTTAAAATGAAGTTTCGCATTACGGTCTTACCCGGAGATGGCATTGGCCCGGAAATTACGCAGGCCGCGGTTGACGTGCTTCAGGCTGTGGGCAGGAAATACGGACACGCATTTGACTTGCATAATGGTCTTATCGGCGGAGTGGCGATTGATGCCACCGGGATGCCGCTGCCGTTGGACGTGTTGAAGATGAGCAAGAAAAGCGATGCCGTGCTGCTGGGCGCGGTCGGCGACCCCAGATTTGATGCTCCCGACGTAAAGGTACGCCCCGAAGAGGGTATCCTGGCGCTGCGGAGGAAATTGGGTTTATTCGCCAATTTGCGTCCGGTCAAAACTCTGCCGATGCTGATTAATGCCTCCAATTTGAAGCCCGAAGTTGTGGAAGGGGTTGACTTCATCTTTGTCCGTGAGCTTACCGGCGGGCTCTACTTCGGCCGGCCTAAAAAACGCTGGCAAGCTCCTGGCGGCTGGCGTGCGGTGGATACTATGACCTACTCCGAGGGGGAAATTGAGCGCATCGTAAAGGTTGGTTTTGAGCTTGCCCGGGGAAGAAAGAAAAAACTCATCTCCGTTGACAAGGCTAATGTGCTGGAATGTTCTCGACTGTGGCGGCAGGTGGCGACGGACCTTTCTAGGAGTTACCCCGATGTGGAACTGGAGCACATGCTTGTTGACTCCTGTTCCATGCGCTTGATACAGAGCCCGAAGCATTTTGACGTCGTCGTCTCCGAGAACACGTTTGGCGATATTCTGACTGACGAAGCCTCGATGCTGGCCGGTTCAATGGGGATGCTGCCCTCCGCCAGCCTGGCCGGTATACCTCAGGAAGGTACCAGAACGCTCGGTCTTTACGAACCGGCTCATGGCAGCGCACCCCGCCGCGCCGGGCAAAACCTGGCCAACCCCATTGCTACCATATTTAGCATGGCGATGATGCTCCGTTATTCCTGTGGCCTGGACGGAGAAGCGCAGGCGGTAGAGGCAGCCGTAATTGACGTGTTGAACGAGGGTTCCCGCACCTATGACATCATGGATGAAGGCTGCAGGCAGGTCGGAACCAAAGAGATGGGCGGACTGGTTGCCGGGAAAGTATAAATAGAATAAGAAGCAGCCTTACTTCTTCTGCATGAGCTCGATTGAGAAGCCGCCAGTGGCATTGGTGCCGAAATAAGCCCATATCACCTTCGGTGTTTCAGCACTCTGGGTGATTTTATATCCCTTCTCGGCCAGCTTGGCCGTTTCCGCTTCAATATCGTCGACGAAGAAACCGAGGTGCTGGATGCCCTCCCCTTTTTTATCCAGGAATTCCTTGACCGGCGTATCGCCCTCCAGCGGCTGTATCAACTCGAAAACCAGGTCACCCACACCACCCTCGGCGGGTCGCAGGTCTAGTTCCCATTCGGCTGGTTTGCCATGCAGGGTTTTA
>JAUWLN010000061.1 GCA_030613665.1 Dehalococcoidia bacterium | reverse complement strand
TGAACTCATACTTACCCCCTTTCAAGAGGGCAAGCGTTCAGGTCGGGCTTGACGCTATTCAGTTGTTAAGGTGCTCAAAAAACACGTTTTCATTCCTATTATTTAACAATTAGTCATTTTATGTCTTACCAAGAACTAGCTACTTTTTCACCCCCCTCCCGGGCAGGGAAGGAAATGAGAAAACAAAATAGCGAGTTGTTTTACGTGCAGCTGTAGGAGTATGATTGTAGCGTAAGCTATGAGGTCATCAAGATGTCGCAACATAGTGATTTGCATTCAGCCTTGAAGACGGAGGTGGTCCTTTCTGCTGAGGGAGGGGGAGTTCAGTTTAAGCTCGTAAGACTCCAGTCTTCCAAAGACGATGTTGCTTGTAGCGTCCATGCTAATCCAAGCACATTCTCTTTTTCTGGAGTCCAGACCGCTGGTCTGCTGACACACCTGGGTTTTCAAGCTGGCTCGTGCGCTTTCTTTCCCGGAGGTAAATGCCTCGCAGCGGCCGTACGGATCGATTTCCCTCTGAAAGAGTTTGCAGAAGCATTCTCGAAGGCGTACCCCGCTCTCCGTGAAGCTGAAAAGCTACTGGGAGAATGTGGCTTTGTCTTGACCCAACCGGATCGGTTCTCAACGTCCGGCGATGGACATACGTCTCCACAGTCAAAAGAGATGAAGCAATCTGAAGATGATCATTTCATCTTTAGGATGTCGTGGATTGAGGGAGGACAAGACAAAGGATGGACATTTCACTATCACCCAAAGCACATTCCTTTGTCTGAGGAAATGCGAGCGGCATTTGCCTTCCTTGAATTACGCGAATTCCAGCAATGCCCATATTTCGATTTCGAACCATGCTATTATCGTTTCTTCTCATTCCAACAGAGGAGTGAGTCGTTCTTTGATAGCAATGCGGAATACGTGCATCGTAGTTTTGATAGGCATCACGATGCCTTCTCAGCGGGAACCGAGAATCTTTTAGGAGTCGACGGATTACTGCGACCATTCGGTTTTGAATTCTTACCTCAGGCCAAAAACAAGACGGGCATCTCTCGTCCGACTACTACCTCTTACCGCCAACTAATGCGTTCCGAGCCTTCAGACATACCGAAGTTCGATTTCGACGTCGCCGTGTCCTTCGCGGGTACCGAAAGGACCCACGCCGAGAGACTGTCCTTGTTAGTTAAAGATGCTGGCTTTGAGGTTTTCTATGACAGCTTTTACCCCGAGCAGCTCTGGGGAAAGGATCTAGTCGTGTTCTTTGACGAAATCTATCGGAAGCGCTCCAAATTCTGCGTAATATTCGTATCGCAAGAGTACCTCAATAGGATGTGGACCAACCACGAGAGGAAGAGCGCGCAGGCAAGAGCCATTCAGGAGAGAGGTAATGAATATATTCTCCCTGTTAAGGTTGATGATAGTGAACTCCCAGGACTTCAGCCCACGATCGGCTATCTTGGGCTGAAAGAATATGGAATTGAGAGAATTGTGGAGATATTGGTGGCCAAATTGAAGGGTGTTTGACGTGTCACCTTTGAGTGGATTGTTAGACCAAACTGGCTTCAGCTAATAAGAAAGTAACTTGTGACCCCTGAAGAAGCAGACAGCAGGCACAGTTTTTAGATTGCGCCCACGCTGACGAGTCTATGAGTAACAGTAGCAATTCCGCCGGATGGCATTATTTCACCCCACTCCTCAAAACGGCCATCCCTGGTATAATTCGGGCTACCCTGGTCGAGCCAAACCCCTCCGGGGTAATCTCCGGGGTTAGCTATACTCCAGTAGACATAGTAATTCGAGTTAGTGCTCGTGTAGTGAAAAGCGATGGCATATTTCACCCCGGCCTGAAGTATAGCGTAGGGGATATTTAGGGGCACTTCAACCCAGTTCCAACTTTCCGGCAAGATGGTTGCCGGTATCTCCCCATAGGCCAGTGATGGCCCAGACGGCACATTGCTCGGTGCCGCATAAATATCCGCCGTAAGTTTGAAGCTTAAAGCTGAATATACCCTGTAGCAATATAGCTTGACAGACGTGGTTTTATGGGTTATCTGAGGCGTAAAAGACTGACCCTTCCAAAAGGGCTCATACATTTTGGTGACCTCATTCATGGGCCCGCTGTACCACTCAAACCTCTGAGCCATCAAATCTCCTTTAAATCGCGCCTTCGGCAGCAAGCCTATCAGCTATAGAACGCCCAACCGGTCCTGTGGTTGATGAGAAAACCATATCTTCTCCATAGTAGACATCGAATCCGCCAACCCTGCTATCCGCTCGAACCTCGACCACGGCCCGGTAATGGTAGGTCTTAGCCGGGTCCAGTCCGGAGAGATTGGCGCTGAAGACACCGGTCATGCCCATCTGGTAAGCGGTAGTGTTACCATAAGCGGTTGTTTCGCCCCACTCAAATCTTACCCTTAGCAGGTTATCGCCGAGAGCCACATAAGGGTCAAGGAAAGTTCCCTCGGTATTGGTTACCGCGCCATGAAGCGTTACTGTGGTTCCGGTGTAAGCGGTAGCCCTGTCGGTGCGAACAGAGGCGTTTTCATAGACGATAGAGAGATAATACCAGTAGCTCCCGACCCTGGATGGAATTCCTGAGTCGAAGTGATACTCCCCGGCCAGCAATGCGTCAATCTCGTCGAGAGTCCAGGGGTTACCCGTTACCGGATTGGAGGTCAGGGTATAATATTCGCTTCCGGGTGATTGATAGCCTGCCCACGTATTTTGGGGGCCTTTATACACCGAGCCGTTGGTATAGACCGCAAACTTACCCCAGGCCAGGGGATTATTTCGAAAGCCGACCACGAAGAACCTGACCTTCTTGACAATCGGTTTCTCTCTCTGGATCGGGTTATCGAATGACCACAGGTCACCAACCTCCGAAGCCAGGTCCCAATATACCCTCGAAGCTGTAGTCTGCGCCCGTACCTTGTCATAGTGTGAAGAAGGAGAATCCGGCGTGATCTTGAGAGACTTCGTAGCTGAATCCCCGTTGGGTAGGATATATTCCCAATCGACAATACTGATTCGGGTGAGGGTGATAGTGTAAGTAGTCGTCTCATAGCCAGCCTTATCGACCGTAATCGTAACCACATTCGTGCCCACTTCAAGGGGGATAGTTTCGCCCACTCCAGAAGCTACTACCTTATCGACCACGCTACCATAGGTATACTTGATAATCGCCCCATCCAGTGTAGCAGTCAGGGTAACCTCGTCCTCGCTGTTCGAGGCATTCAAGGAATAATCATAAACTGGCTGAGGATATCCCGTGAAAGCAGGACTAAGATCATCAAATAAATCCTCGGTCAGACTGTCGAGAACCGCTGGAGGAACGAAGTCCGTAGTCCCGATTGCCTTGACACTAAGAATGCGACCGGAGCTGATCAGGGAAAAGGAGGCCTCGTCGCCGGGATCGGCGTATTCACCGGAGATATATCGGGCGCCTGGTCCACCGGAATCAGTCCGTGCCAACGTGCCGCCCTGGTGCCAAAATCCAATGTAATCTCCAGCCTTAACCTCTATTACCAGGCCGTCGATCGTCTGGGTGGACCCTGATAGCACGCCTTCTACCGTGACGCTGTTCCGGCAACGCCAGGTGGGCCCGCTTACCTGATAGAAAAGGCCGACCTTAAACAGAGCGGGGGCAGTGTGAAAATAGACCTGGAACGCCGTAATCCAGCCGTCAACAGTAGCCGGATTAGCCAGGTAGATATAGGTATACCCGGCCGGTGATGCGCTGGGCCGGGAGATTGCATCGGAACCAAGAATGATATCAGCCATAAGTTATCTTTCCAATTATGAAATCCGGTTCACTCTCTGGCGTGGCTAATCCCTTTTCATGTGACTGGGGCCTATCTCTGGATACAGCGTAAAGAGGGGATTGGACCAGAACTCCTCTCCGGCTTCAATGCCCTTCTTTGTAAGGCGGTAGTAAGTCCGCTCCGGAGCTGGTGGATAGTTGTCTTGAATAGCGGAACGCTCGGTTTCGCTGGTGACTTCCACCCATCCGAGTCGCTTGAGCACGCCGAAGTACATCAGGAATGAATGATACCGCATGTGGGTAAACTTTCGGGACACTCTTTTTAGTTCACGTTCGTAGATTCTGTCCGCCTGTTCTTCGGTAACATCGGCGCCGCTAACTACCATGCGGCTTATTATCCGCTCGGCGCGTTCCCTAGCGGTAGCCCGGGCGAGAGCTTCCTTATATTCGTAGTTGATGTCAGACTGGGCGGCGCCGCGTTCCGGGTCAATAGCATGCGACCCCTCCGGTCCGTTACCCAGGAGATACTCCCGGATAAACCAGCCGCAGCCGAACGGCCTTAGAAAACCTCCTCTGTTTGGTCTAATCTCAATAGCCATGAAATAACCTTATGCCGCAACTCCCACTTTGCTTACTTTTGGTTCGAGGGCATCGATAATCTTTGTCGAGACCTTGCGGATATCGGCAAGGTTTTGTTCCAGCACCTTCTTATCCTGAGCCCAGAGGGCTACATAGGGAAATGAACGAACACCGGTATCGAAGCCGAAGTGAGCGCCAATGGTAAAGGCAACACTCTCGGCGATTGTCTCTGCATTCCGCCGGGGCATCCTGAACACACCCTCGGAGTAATAGTGAGCCATCTCATGCAGCAATGTCTTCAACTGCTGTGCCTTGGATTCCTCCGGCCGTACCCAGATAGTCTTGCCCGAATACATCCCCTTGATGGCCGGATCCTGGTGAGGTCTCGATTCGAAAGTGACTTCAAGTCCCTGCAGTTTGGCTAGACTCAGTGCTCCATTGAGAAGCTCTTCATTGGCTTCACCGGTTAACGCCGGTACTTCTACCTCGGGTAGTTCCTGCCCCTCGGTCTGGCTGATATCAAAAACATGCACTACTTTAAAGTATATCGGCGTTACCTCAACCAGGCTTTCATCATCTTCATCTTCCGGCTCAACCACCTTCGCTTTATTCGGAGGCATACAGGGAGCCAGTATGGCGATACCTTTCTCTCCTTTTCTGACAAACCTGTCCAGTTCCTTCCAGGTGGTATAGCCAGCCACTCGGGTAGCCTCCGGCTTCTGCAGCATGATAAGTATCAAGTTGCCAATACTGTAGTCGTGAAACTTGGACATGGTGAGCAGAAACTCTCGGAAGTTTTCGCTCTCCTGTATGCTGTCAACGCCGGATTTGAGCCTTCGCAATACATCGTCAATTTTGCGCTCCCTGGTTTCCGGCTCGATAGCGAAACTGTAATCCGGCACCGGGGCGTTAAACCAGCTCACCAGGCTATAGTGCCGCGGACGAACGATCTCACACGTACCTGTTTCAGCTTCGGGAACATATCGCTTTCTTGTAGTTGATTCATTGGGAGCTTCTTTGGATAAGCTCTTTGCTACACCTGCAACTAGAGCGCCCACCAGTACAAATCCGGTAAATGCAGCCATTGGCGTCATCCAGTCAGTCATCACCGGTTCTGATTGCATAGCCAGCAACTCAAGAGACACAACATCGCCTGCTTCTATTCCCCCCATCTCTCCGGCATTGACCTCCAGGAAATACCTCGCCGGTACTTGTGAAGTCACGATGTACCCCGGTTCCACGTCTCGATATACCTCGGTGATTGTCATATCCTCCGAAAGAAAAGTTATATTGAGCGGGAAAAGCATTGGCATCGTGGTTACCTCTATGATCTGCTCGTATTCGAGGTCAAAGAGCATACCGGTACCGGCCGGTATTTCTGGGAGCCCTCCCAGACCCTGTGAAAGCTCCCAGAGGGTAATGGCGATATCGACCGCCCACTGTTTATCATTTATCGTTACTACGGCCTGTCCTGCCATGACTACCTCCCCGGTATGCGCTTGATACCATTGAGTTTTTCTTCAAGGCTTAGCTGCTTGGAACCGGAGTCCGGCGTATCAACATCCGACCCGCCGAACATGGCGATATCGAAGTTACGGTGCCATATGGTCGAGGCCTCAAAGTCGGTCTTTTTCTCAAACCTTTGCCCTCGCACTGCCTTCGGTCGCATTCCGGGCGGCGCAATCATGGCCATACCTTTCAGATAAGACTCACTGGTGGTATCTTCCCTGTAATTGATTGGAGCGTTCACTCCAAACTCTTCATGATTGGCATATTTACCCATCTTGCTTACCTCCTTCCCACAGCTTCTGGTACCATTCTTTCTGTTCCTCGCCGGATACCTTGCGGTATCTCATGGTGGTGGTGATTCTACGGTGGCCCTGGTACTCCTGCAGCATCCTTAAGCCGTCGCCGGTGTCATTGAGCTTTACCGCATGGACCGCAAAGGCGTCACGCAGCTTGTGGGGACTGACGTTGTGCGCCTTACCACTTTCTGTGTTGATCAGTTTGGGGAGCCTTGCTCTTAGAGCACATTCTTTTACAACTTGCCAGGCACGATGGCGGCTTAAGCCGAAGAGCAGTTTGCTCCTGGAATTTGCTCCGCCCCGGCCCAGGTAATCCTGGAGCATCTTCATAGTATCCTCGTCCAGCGGCAGAGTGCGGAACTTGCGGTGCTCCTTTTCGTCGGCAATAGCCTTCTCCACCTTACGCCCGCAGACCGGACAGAACCGGTGTCCCTTCCCCAATCTGGCGCTACACTCCGGGCAAGAGAGTGTGATGCGTTGCTTCAAGTGCTGGATTGTGACCGTGCCCTGGTTGAAGTCAATATCACTTGCCTTAATCCCCAGTGCCTCCGAGATACGGCAGCCGAGATGGAACAGCAGCCGGATGAGAAGCTTATCTCTCAGGAATTGAGCCGCTTCCTCAAGCCTTTCTATTTCTGATGGCTCCAGATACGCCTTCGCCATTACTCTTCCACTCCCTCCATAAGCGGCATTACCATGCCGAGCATCATGAGTGGCATTATCATCCCCAGCATGCCTGTCATATCGGAAGCGCTGCCTCCGGCAATATCAATGACATCATCGATTTCAGCTATGACCTCCGGCTTCTCCTCTATCTTCACGTAGAGGTCGTAGTCAGTCCCTCCCGAGATACCGCCGATACCGGCAATTCCGGCTCCGATAATCTCGATATCTACTTCGCCTGTCACCGTGGTGTATGTCTCCGGTGAATCCGGGCATGACAGCGGCGCCCGGGCGCTGAGTATCTCGTCGAAGCCAAATAAACCTCTTTGACCGATACTGCCGTATAGGGTAAACTCGGCTTCGGGGCCCCTATAAGGGACAGCAACGGTCACCCTGAGAACATCGCCGGCCATCAGAGTCAGCTTGTCCTGAAAAGGCACCAGCCAGCCGGTACCTGGTCTATAGACATCCAAACCGCTGATCATGTCGTTTACGCCTTTACATAGCCGGTAATACTGATCTCGCCAAACTCGGAATCGGAGATATCAGCCAGCACCTCGACCACATCGTGCAGAGTCGGTGAAATCACCTTGGGTATCGCGCCGCCAATCTTGGCGTAGAGGTCATAGAAGCCTGCTGAAATTGCCGTGGTGATAGAGATGTCCACGTATTCTTCGTGGTAGTCCCAGGCTGTATCCTCGGGCACGCTTAAGGTCTTGGAACCGTGCAACACCTCGTCAAAACCAGCCCATCCCGAGTTGCCGATGGCGGCGTAGAGTGTCTGGCTTTCCGCCTGTCCGATATGCGAGTACCGGCAGCTTATCCGGAGCTTATCTCCCGGTTTTACCTGCACATTGGCCAGCGGCACCAGTATCATCCCGTACTGTGACGGCAAATAGACTGCGCCCATAATTACCTCCTTGAGTAACTTAATATTTCAATAGAGCCGAACTGCGACTCGATTTCTTCGGTGATATCGATTGTCTTTGCCATCTCGTCATCGAAGTGCCAGCTTCCATCGGCGCCGTAATAGTAGCTGTAGGCATGTATCGTCGCCTTTTTCTCCGGCATGGTGAAGTAACCCTTAAAGGAATAAGTAGCCCCGCCGGCGACATTGGCGCTGGGATCAGGAAAGCTGATGCCGGGCCATGGCGAGACGCCATATTCCAGAGCTCCACCGGCCATGATGCCGACAGACGAAGAATAGGTGTTCTTTATCCTGACCGTGATATCCACACGGTTGCCGGGCTTGGCTTCACTCGGCGCTATAATCTCCGCAATGTCAGCGTAATATGCCATCTGTTTTTCCTTATTTCGGCAAACTCATCCCGAATAACGATCCCAGCGGTATATAGACCAGGGCTCGGCCGGCTTCGTCCAGTCCCACAACATCAAAGCAGCTACCCAAAACCCAGCACGATATCCCCACGACGATTACCAGCACAGCACCCCACCAGGGAATCGGCGATATCTCCTTTATTTCCGGGCTGTTCCCCAGCTTCTTGCCGCACCCGGGGCAGGCTGTCTCGTTATCGAACAGGTACAGTTTGCACTCCGGGCAGTAGGCGAAAGAAATCGGTTTAGCCGGGTGCATGATTGCCTGTGATAGCGCGTATGCCATGAACTTCGGCACCGATTTCAGAATCTCCATTACATCACCCCCTGCATCATGCCCATCATCGTGGTCATCATCACGAGCATGTTCATGGCGCCGGTCATATCATCAGCCGGCGCTGTCGTTTCGGCCACCTGCCCCAGCATGGTGCCCATGGCCGGCAGGCCGTAGCCGTAGGCATTATCTTTCTTAACCGGTGTGCCCTGTGGCTTGGTTGAGAAATATAGAGCAAACTGACGGGCCTGCGTCCAGCGAAAGGGCCAGCCCTCACCATAGGCTCTGCGCCCGCTCTCCCAGAGAAGACCAGTGAGTCCGGAGAGCATGGGGGCGGCAAAGCTGGTACCGGACTTGGTAACGTACTCACTATCTGACTTATGGCTGGCCATCTCAAGGTTAGTACCCCAGAGCACGAAGTCGGGTTTCGTTTCTCCCTGTACCGTAGGCCCGCGGGCTGACTTATCCCAGATAACCAGCTCATCGGTCGTCTCCACCGCACCCACAGCGATTACCTCCGGGTCACAGGCCGGCAGCATCATGGTGGTCATCTTTGGTCCCGAGTTGCCAGCCGCGGCGATGACATCAAGACCGTAGTCTATGCTGGCCTGCCGGCAAGCTACCCTCACCGGGTTGTCCTCATCACCGTCGTCCTCTCCACCAAGGCTGAGATTTATAATATTGGGATACATCTCGTCCGTAGGCCAGAGTCCTTTCTCCCTTGCCGCTTCGGCCAGGTCACAGACTTTATCAATTCCCAGGATTATACTTTCGTCACTGCCGATACCCTCGTCACTAATCACCTTGATATTCATGACTGAAGCACCGGGAGAAACGCCTGCCTTTTCGCCGGGGGTGTGCATACCCCCGGCAACGACAAAGGCTACCTGGCTACCATGTCCAAAGATGTCATCAAGCGTTGAAGAATCGCTGTAGTTAGCTTCATAGATAACCTTGTTCTTCAATGATTGATGTGTCTTTCTGATACCACTATCCAGCACGGCCACGGTAAGACCAGTACCGGTAATCGGCGGAGTGAAATTAGAGCGGAGCAGGTAAAACACATCCGACAGCGTCTCCACCGGAGGAGGCTCCGTCATCACCTGGTCGGTCTTGAATTCCCTAACTGGTTTGACCTTCAGGCCGGGTACCAGAGCCAGTTTCTCTGCTTGAGCTTCATCAAGCTCGCAGAATATTTGGCTCAGAAGTCTTGTCTTATTTATATCTTTAGCACCAGCTTTCTTCGCCTCAGCTTCAAGCTGCTCCAGCGTTAGTCCCTTTGAAATCACTGCGTATCTCATCTCTTCACCTCCGTAATCTGATCTTTCATATGGCTTTCACTGCTACCAG
>JAUWLN010000057.1 GCA_030613665.1 Dehalococcoidia bacterium | reverse complement strand
ATGAACACCGGCATCCAGAGAAGCGGGCTGACTCCGTACGGGGCAACTACCAGCACCACGCCGAGCCCGTGCTTTGAAAACAGGCCCAAGAAGGACATGATGCGCATCGTGGCGGCGCATGATATCCCTTATGCCGCCACCGCCTGTACCTCCTATCCGCTGGACTATATGGAGAAGGTGGTGAAGGCGAGCCAGGTGAACGGGCCCACCTACATTCATGTCCTCGCGCCGTGTCCCACGGGCTGGGGTTTCCCTCCTGATGAGACTATTGAAATCGGGCGCATGGCGGTGGAGAGCGGCATGTGGCAGCTGACTGAGTTTGAGAACGGCGAATTCCGCACTACCTACACGCCGAAACGACAGCGGCCGGTCTCGGAGTATCTAGCCCCCCAGACAAGGTTCCGCCACCTCAGCCCGGAGCAAATCGCTGCCATCCAGAAAAAGATTGACGCCGCCCGCGATTAAGGCCAGCCTATCCTGATACTGAAGGAGCAATCATATGGACGCTATGGAAGCCATTTTATCCCGGAGGAGTATTCGCCGGTATACTGATAAACCGGTGCCGGAAGAGGTCATCACAGAGCTGATGGAAGCCGCAATGAGCGCTCCCTCGGCCAGCAACCAGCAGCCGTGGCAGTTCGTCATTATAAATGACCGCCGCATTCTCGACGAAATCCCCAAGTTTCACCCCTACGCCCATATGCTGAAAGAGGCTTCCTGGGCGATAGCTGTCTGCGGTGACCAGAACCTGGCGACGATGAGTGAGTACTGGGTTCAGGACTGCTCGGCGGCAACGCAGAACATTCTCATCGCCGCCCATGCCAGGGGTCTGGGAGCAGTGTGGCTGGGTGTCTACCCCCGCGAGGAAAGAGCGAAAACGGCGCAAAAACTGCTCGGCCTTCCCGAGCACGTGATACCCCTGTGTTTTATATCAATCGGCTATCCCGCAGAGAAAAAACCGCCGGCTAATCGTTACGATGTCTCCAGGGTCCATCACAACCGCTGGTAAACCGGCTTGGCTATGAAATCAGGTTGAGCGGCTGTTCGAGGTAGTTTTTCACCGTCTGCAGGAACTGCGCACCGAGCGTGCCGTCCAGAACGCGGTGGTCAATGGACAGGGTAAGGTTCATCACCGGCCTGATGACCATCGCACCATTTCTGGCCACCACTTTCTCGGCAATCCTGCCCACGGCCAGTATCCCTGCCTCAGGCGGCTGTATAATGGCGCTGAACTGGTCAATATCATACATTCCCATGTTGGAGATGGTAAAGGTACTGCCGGCCATCTCTTCCCTGGTCAGGGTGTGCTCTCTTGCCTTTTGCACCAGTTCGGTACGGTCCTGCGCGATTTCCGCCAGGGATTTCGTGTCGGCATCCCTGATGACAGGCACCATCAAACCGCCTTCGATGGAAGTGACCAGTCCGATATCAATTCGCTTGAGCAGCTTTACCGAACCGTCAGCATAGGAGCAGTTGATGGCCGGGTTCTTCTCCAGCGCTCTGGCCACTACCTTGACAACAAGGTCGGTCAGTGTCAGCCTGACGCCGGCTTTGCTTTCTATTACCGGCAGCAACTGCTGACGTATCCGCTGCAGTTCCTGGGCGTCAACCTCTACCGTGAGGTAGAAGTGCGGTGCCTGAAAGCTCTCCGTCATGCGCCGGGCGATTACCTCGCGCATGGTGGATAGAGGGACAATCTCTTCCTCTGTTCCTGCCGGAGCAGTAGCAGGGGTCGGTGCGGCAACCGCCCCGCCTTCCTCAACAAACTTGATTACGTCTTCTTTGGTGATTCTGCCGCCCGGTCCGGTTCCGGTTACCAGGCTCAGGTCAACGTTGTTCTCTCTGGCGATATTTCTGGCCAGCGGTGAGGCTTTAATCTCCTTCGGTTCACTGGCTGGTTTTGGCGCTTCCGCTTTGGCTTCTGCCTTTGCCGGTTCTTCTTTCGCTTCGACTTTAACCGGTGTCTCAACCTCAGGCGCTTCCTCACCGGGCTTCAAGATATAAGCGATGGCGGTGCCTATCGGTACCTCATCTCCTTCATTTGCCGTTACCTTACTCAGGATGCCCGAGGCCTCGGCTTCCAGCTCAAAAGAGGTCTTTTCGCTCTCAACCTCCAGAATTATCTCCCCTTTTTCCACGGGGTCGCCCTCGCTCTTCAGCCACCGAACGACTTTGCCGCTCGTCATTGCCTCATCGAGCTTGGGGAAGATAACGGCCACAGCCATACTGGTACCTCCACTCGTTATAAATCGAATTGCTTTAATTTTCTATTTGCCCATCATCTCGAGGGCTGCCGTTTTTATCTTTTCCGGATTTACCAGTATATACTGCTCCTGAGCAGGGTTAAAGGATACCGGAGAATCCAGCGAGGCTACGCGCCTGATAGGGGCGTCCAGGTAGTCAAACGCTTTCTCACCGATAAGAGCGGCAATCTCGGCGCCGAAGCCACCGGTGCGGCAGGCTTCGTAGACCACCATCGCCTTGCTCGTTTTCTGCACCGAGCTCAGGATAATATCCTCGTCAAGCGGCTTCAGCGTTCTCAGGTCGACCACCTCAACATCGATGCCGTCCTTGGCGAGCTCTTCGGCGGCTTCCAGGGCGAAGTTCACGCAGCGCGAGTAGGTGATGATGCTCAGGTCCTTGCCTTCGCGCTTGATTTCGCCTTTGCCCAGCGGGATAGTGTACTCTTTTTCGGGAACCTCACATGCTTCGCCGTATAATTTCTTATGCTCGATGAAGATGACCGGGTTGTCTTCTCTGATACTACTCTTGAGCAGGCCTTTGGCATCGTAGGCATTGGAAGGCATGACCACGTAGAGGCCCGGGATATGGGCGAAGATGGCCTCCAGTGACTGTGAGTGATGTGGCCCGGCGGCCACCCCGCCACCCCCCTGTGTCCTGATGACCACTGGCACTTTGACCATGCCGCCGGTCATGTAGCGCAGCTTGGCAATCTGGTTGATAATCTGGTCGGCGGCGATGAAGGAGAAGTCTATATACATGATTTCCGCCACCGGCCTCATGCCGACCAGCGCTGCGCCTAGCGCGGCACCGGCGATGCCAGCCTCGGCCAGAGGGGTGTTCCTGATGCGGTCGCGGCCGAACTCCTCAAGCAGTCCCTGGGTTACCTTATAGGAACCGCCGTATTCGGCGATTTCCTCTCCCAGCATAAAAACTTTGGGGTCGCGCTTCATCTCTTCGCGGAGCGCTTCCCGCAGTGATTCTCGAACGGTTAACTCTGGCATGTTTCCCCCCTTTTGTCTTTCAAGCGTAAATATCTTCCAGTGCTTCTTCCGGCGTGGGCTCGGGGCTTTCCTGGGCAAACTTGACCGCCTCGTCCAGCTCCCGCAGTACATTCTGTTCGATTTCATCAAGCTCGGCGTCCGTGGCCGTCTTGTTCTGTACCATCTGCTGGCGCAGTCGCTTGATGGGGTCTTTTTTCTTCCATTCCTCGATTTCTTCCTTGGGCCGGTAGCTGGTACCGGGGTCGCCCATGTGATGGCCGACGGTACGATAGGTGTTGGCGACGATGAATATGGGGCCTTCACCTTTGCGGCACTTCTCAATCGCCTCGCGGGCCACCTCGGCAACGGCAATGGCGTCATTGCCATCCACGCTGATTCCGGGAATCCCGTAGCCCTTGGCGCGGTCGGCAATATCGGTCAGGCGGGTGTAATCACGGGTGGGGGTGCTCTGCTGGTACTGGTTGTTCTGGCAGACGAAGAGCACGGGCAGGGACCAGGCAGCCGCTAACCCGATGCCTTCATGGAAGGCGCCTGAATTGGTCGACCCGTCGCCGAAGAAAGCCACCATGATGGTATCGAGTTTCTGCATCTTGAGAGCGGCGCCGACGCCGGCGGCGATGGGAAGGCCGTCACCGACGATGCCCGTGGCACCGAGGATGTTGCGTGATACGTCGGCGATGTGCATGGAGCCGCCTTTACCCTTGCAGTAGCCGGTCTTTTTGGCGAAGAGTTCGGCCATCATCCGGTCGAGCTGGGCACCTTTGGCGATGATATCGCCGTGGCCGCGGTGCGTCGTGATGGTATAGTCGTCTTCGCGGAGAAAGGCGCAGACTCCTGCCGGGACGGCTTCCTGTCCGATTGAGGAATGGACAAAGCCGGGCAGGCCTTTGCGGTGCTCGGTTATGGCCCGTTCCTCAAAAAAGCGGATTTTTACCATGTTGGTGTAGATTTCCTTGAGTTTGGCAGCGTCTATTTCTGGCATATGTCTCCTCCTCCGAAATTACAGCTGGAGTTGAATTCCACAGTAAGATTATCATAATGCAGCTTACAGGGTCAAGGTTGACCTTGCAGACTTTTCCGCAGGGAGAGTATAATCCTTGTAACCCATTTTTACCAAGGTCTCTAATATAAATCAGGAGGTATGCTGGTGAAAATCACTGACCTGCGTGTTTTCCAGACCCAGGGCGCACACGCCAACTGGACTTTCGTGAAAATATATACCGATGAAGGTCTTACCGGGGTGGGGGAGGCCAGCCTGGAGCGCTTCAACGACGTTGTAGCCGGGGCGGCCGAGTCATTGAAGGAATTCCTCATCGGCAAGGACCCTTTCCAGATTGAATATATCTGGAATTCCATCTACAAGAGCACCTTCTGGCACGGTGGGGTTATCATACTCAGTGCGCTCAGCGCGGTGGAGCAGGCGCTGTGGGACATCAAGGGAAAGGCGCTCGGCGTGCCCATTTACGAGTTCTTCGGCGGTAAGCTCCGGGACAAGGTGAGAGCCTATGCCAATGCCTGGGCCTTCCAGAAAATAGTGACCGAGGTGACCGCCGAGGATACCCCGGAATCAATTGCCGAGAACGCCCTGAAAATGGTGGATGAAGGCTTTACCGCCATGAAATGGGACCCGTTCCGCGAGGGAGGACAGGTCATTCCCAAGTCAGAAGAGGAATACGCCATCGCCTGCGTAAAGGCGGTGCGGGATGCGGTGGGGCCGTCGGTGGACATACTCGTTGAATGTCACGGTCGCTTCAACATGCACAGCGCCATACGCATGGCGCAGAAACTGGAGCCATTTGACCCCTTCTTCTATGAAGAACCCATCCCGCCGGATAACATCGACGCCGTGGCTGAGGTGCAGCGGTCGATAAACCTGTCCGTGGCTACCGGTGAACGCCTCTTCACCCGCTGGGAGTTTCGTGTTTTACTGGAGAAACAGGCGGCGCGCATAATTCAGCCTGACATCTGCCACGTGGGCGGTTTTATGGAATTGAAGAAGATTGCGGCCATGGCTGAGACCTACTACGTGTCCGTCCAGCCCCATAACTCAAACGGCCCCCTCTGTGTGCTGGCCAGCCTGCACCTTGATGCCAGCATACCCAACGTGGAGTTTCAGGAATTCTTCTACCCGTATCTCGACCTGTACAACGAGATGCTTACCGAGCCTATCAGATATAAAGATGGCTATCTGGAAATCCCCTCTGGGCCGGGCCTGGGCACGGACATCAATGAGGAGTTTATTCTCAAACGGCCTCCGGTACCCCAATCTTATTTAGCCACCTGGATAGGTTCTTACTGGTAATCCTGGCATAAGGAGCGCGCTGTGTTAACAGAGGAGAATTATCGCTGGGACGAGACAACAGAAATCGTTATTATCGGCTACGGGCTTTCCGGCGCGGTGGCGGCGATAACCGCCCATGACCTGGGTGCTCGCGTTATGCTGCTGGAAAAGCAGCCCGCCGAAACGCACTGCACCTGCAGCAGCATCGCCATGGGAGTGTTTTTATCTCTCTCAAATGTTGAGCGAGCTGCCGAGTATATGACGGCACTGAATCAGGTCGGCAGTTATCCAGAGTTACCGTGGACGGATGCAGATACCGTGAAGGCCTGGATTATCTATACCGCCCAGAACAAAGACTGGATTACCCGGATGGGCGGTAACATTAAATATTTTTCCAGTGCCGCCGAGTTTCCCCAGCTTCCCGGCGCCGACAGCATGGAGCTGTGGAAATACCAGGGTAATGGCCTTCGCATGATGGAATTTATGTACGACCATGTTGCCGCCAGAAATATTGACGTGCGTTATCAAGTATCAGCCATGCGGTTATTGACCGATAACGCAAGCCGGGTAATAGGCGTAAAGGTGGCTGACTGTCGAGAGGGCGCTCCTCGTGAGCTGAATATCAGGGCCACCAAGGCGGTGGTTCTGTGCACCGGCGGCTTTGAGGAGAGCGAAGCGATGAAGCTCCAGTACCTCCGTGTCTACCCGATGTACTTCGCCGGCGGCATCGGCAATACCGGCGACGGTATCCGGATGGCCCAGGAAGTAGGCGCTGACCTATGGCATATGAACTGCGTTTCGGCGCGGCTCTGCGCCAAGTTCCCGGATTTCCCCATGGGCGTTTTCATCGACTTCAGCGGCGGCGGCTGGAGCCAGCGCTCGATGAAAACGGAAAAAGAAAAAGCGCCCGCCGGCTTCATCATCGTTGACCGGTATGGTCGCCGCTATATGACCGAGGAACTGAAACCGCACGCGGCCTCATACGAGTGCGGCTGGTTTGACTCTTATAAACTGGTGTACCCGCGTGTACCCAGCTATCATATTTTTGACCGGCGGCGAATGGAGTATGGCCCGCTGGCCCAGGAATCGAGCGGCCCCACCGGCCCGCACCGGCTCTACCGGTGGAGCCGGGACAACCTGACAGAGCTGCGGAAAAGGTGGATTGTGAAGGGCGATACGATTGCCGAGCTTGCCGCCAACCTCAATATGCCTCTGGAAAATCTGGCTGATACCATTGATACCTGGAACCGGCATTGCCAGGCGGGCAGCGACTCCGAGTTTGCCCGCAACCCGCTTGAACTCGTGCCGCTGGATGAGCCGCCCTACTTCGCCATCGGGTTATTTCCCGGCGGGTCAAATACGCTCGGCGGGCCGAGGCGGAACGGCCGGGCGCAGGTGCTCAATCCGTTCGGCGAGTCTATTCCGGGCCTGTATGCGGCTGGAGAGTGCGGTTCCGTATTCGGCATGCTCTATCCCGCGGGCGGCGGCAACCTGGCGGAATGCATTGCCTTCGGCCGTATCGCTGCGGAGAATGCCGTGAGAGAAAAAGCGTAACAATAATATAGACCAAAGGGAGGAAAAACGTGAAACAGGCAGAGCTAAAAGGAAAGGTACAGACGGTATCAGGGTTGATTGAGCCGTCGGAGATGGGTATAACGCTGCCCCACGAACATCTCATCTGCGATGCGAGGACCTGGCACTATGCTACGGACGAGGCCACGGAAAGGTACTGGGCGAGCCAGCCAGTAACAATCGAAAACCTCTGGTGGATACGCTACCATCCTTTCCAGAACTGGGATGATCTCCAGCTCATGGATGAGGAACTGGTGATAGACGAGGTCATGCGCTACAAGGCGCTGGGTGGGGAAACGATCGTTGAGTTGACCATACGAGGCCTCTATCCCGACCCCAGGGCGGTAGCTCGCATCGCCCGCACTACCGGCTTGAATATTGTTATGGGCACCGCTTACTATGTGGAATCTTCTTATCCGGCGACCGGCGTCGATGTGTATGCCAAGAGCGAGGAAGAAATCGCCGAGGAATTTATAAAGGACATATTTGAGGGCTTTGGTGATACCGGGATACACGCCGGGCTTATCGGTGAGATTGGCTGCTCCTGGCCGTTCACCGATAGTGAGCAGAAAGTGGTCCGTGCCGGGGCGCGCGCCCAGAAAGCCACCGGCGCTGCGGTCAATATTCATCCCGGCCAGCATGAGATGGCGGCCATGGAGTGCATCAAGGTGCTGGACAAGGCTGGTGCTGACCTCAGCCGCGTGGTTATGAGTCACTGTGACCGTGCGGTGAGAGAGCCGGCAAATCGCGTTGAGCTGGCCAGGACCGGCTGCACGATTGAGTACGACCTGTTTGGCCGGGAGGGCTATTATCCCACCCGTTTCCGGGTGCTGGATGTTCCCAATGACGCCCAGCGCATCAACGAGATAAAGGAGCTGGCCGATAAAGGCTTTGAGAAGCAGCTGTTCATTTCGCACGATAATTACACCAAAAGCTCGCTCTGCCGCTACGGCGGCTGGGGCTACGGGCATATCCTGAGGGATGCCGTGCCGGTGATGAAAATAAAAGGGCTTTCGCAGGAGTTAATTGATACCATAATGATTGAAAATCCAAGTCGAATGTTCACCTTCGTGTGAGCGGAGAAAGAGGCAGACTAATGAGCAACCGGAAAAAAGAAACGGTGCCGGTACTGGCCTGGTACGGCGATGAGGAACTGGAAATAGATTTCCCGGAGTCGTGGGACGTTACTTTTTGTAAAATGAAAGGGCACGACGCGCCACCTCTCTCCGACGCCGGAATACGGAAAGCCTTTGCCAATCCCGTTGGCACCAGGACGATAAAGGAACTGGCCAGGGGTAAAAAAGAGGTGGCCATTCTCTTCGATGACCTGTCACGGCCGACGCCTTCGGCGATGCTGATTCCGTACATTCTGGAAGAACTGGCCGCGGCGGGAATTGCCGATGATAACATCCGTTTCATTGCCGCCATCGGCGCGCACGGCACGATGAACGGCATCGATTTCAGAAAAAAACTCGGTGATGATGTCATGTCGCGGTTCCTGTTCTATAACCACAACCCATACGAGAACTGCACGCCCTTGGGCGTGAGCAAATACGGGACGCCGATTGAGGTCAACAGCGAGTTTATGGCCTGCGATCTCAAAATAGGTATCGGTGCCATCGTGCCGCATCCGTACGGCTTTGGCGGCGGCTGCAAGGTAATCCTGCCTGGTGTCGCCTCCATGCAGACGATTGCCTCCAACCACAACCGGCTGGCGGTCGACCCTTCGGTGGCTATCGGCAAATTACGGGAGAATGTAATCCTTGAGGACATTATCGAGGCTGCCCGGATGGCTAAACTCGATGTCAAGGTGGACGCCATCGTCAATCTGAAAAGGGAGGTCACTGCGCTCTTCGTGGGTGACCCGGTCGAGGAACATAAAGCAGGCGTTGAGGTCGCCAAAGAGCACTACGCCACAGATATGGTACACGATGCCGATGTCGTGGTGGCCAACTGCTTCTCCAAGGCGAACGAGATGCTGCTGGCGCCGCCGGTGGTATCACCGCTGCTGGCAGAGAACGGTGGCGGTGATATGGTGCTGGTGGTGGTGACGCCGGAAGGCCAGATACACCATTACTTCGACCGCAGCTTTGGTAAAAATTACGGTGGTCTGGGGTGGGGCCCACTGTGCCGCAAGAACGCGCTGCCGAACAACGCCAAGAAGCTGACCATTCTGGCCCCGTATCCGGATAAGGTCGGTGCCGACTGGGTGGCCCCGTATGAGATGGTGAACTGGGCAAGGAGCTGGCCGCAGGTGGTTGAAGACCTTGAAAAACGGTATGACAATAAGGCCAAAATAGCTGTGGTGCCGGATGCTACTATCCAGTACTTTCCGGAAGCGGTACCGAAATGTGACGTTTGCTCCGGCTAGGCCGAAAAGGGACATAAATAAAACAGGGTGTCGGTTGATTTTTCGCCGGCACCCTGCTTTTTACCTCATTTCGGGATATTTAGTCGCCGGGAATGGTAGGGCCTTTGGGCATGCCGCTGTGAGGGAAGTACTGCAGCGTGCCGTCGGGTACGACCACCACTTTCGCCTTGTCCCCGTGGTTCTTTTTCAGTTCGGTCAGTATCTCAGCCCAGCTGTTGAGGATGGTAATCAGGTCAATCGGGCCAATCCAGTCGAGCCCGGCCTTGTCAATATATGGACCGAGGGCGTACATTCGCTTCACCCGGGCCGGCAGTTTCTTATGGGCTCCATAGAGCTGACCGCCGATAGTCTTGCCGAAGCTACGGCCAAGGTAGTGGCATATCTGCCCCTCGGGGATATTGCCGATGACGACGAGGTCGCCGCCGGATTCCTTGAGTATTTTGCTGCCCAGCCC
>JAUWLN010000016.1 GCA_030613665.1 Dehalococcoidia bacterium | reverse complement strand
GAAGGGACGATGCTGACCGTAATCAAAGATATCGCCGCCGCCGTGCAGGCGGAAGCGGCGGGCAATGGCGAGGACATGATAGTTGCCATGGAAGCGGCGGTCAATGCCGCCGGTGAATCGGTGGCCAACACCCCGAACCTCCTCGACGTGTTGCGGCAGGCCGGCGTGGTTGATGCCGGCGGGCAGGGACTGCATACAATTTTCGATGGTGCTCTGCGCTACCTCAGGGGAGAAATGGAGCAGATGCGGTTCCGCAAGCCGCAGATTATCGTCACCGATTTGCATGCCACCAAGTTACCGCAAATGATTGCCGCTGATGAGATACCATACGGATACTGCACCGAATTTCTTCTCAAAGGTGAGAAGCTGGATACGGACAAGATACGCAAGAAGCTGGAGAAGAAAGGCGAATCGCTCATCGTGGTCGGTGATGAATCGGCGGCCAGGATTCATATTCACACCATTGAGCCCGGTGACGTTGTCTCTTTCGCCAGCGGTCTCGGCACCCTGCATCAGGTTTCCATCCGGAACATGGACGAACAGCACCATGATTATCTGGAAATGCAGAAAGACAGGGGCCCGGCGGTGGACACTGCCATTGTGGCGGTTGTCGCCGGGGATGGACTGTCCGACGTTTTCACCAGCCTCGGGGTAACGGTTATCGTTCCCGGCGGGCAGACGATGAACCCGAGTACCAAAGATTTGCTCCAGGCGGTTGAGGAAGCCGCTGCGGATAAAGCCATAATCCTGCCCAATAACAAGAATATTGTGGCTACCGCCAACCAGATGCAGTCCCTGACCGAAAAGAAAATTGAAGTGGTGCCCACAACAACCATCCCGCAGGGAGTGGCGGCGCTGCTGGCCTTTGACTATGAAGCAAATCTGGAATCAAATATCCAGATAATGACCAGAGCCGTATCATCGGTAAAGACAATTGAGATATGCCGCGCCGTGCGCGCAGTCAAACTAAACGACCTGAAAATCAAGAAGAAACAGCCGATTGGCTTTCTGGATGGTGACTTGTTAGCCGTGGGGGATAGTGGCCTTGAGGTGCTCAACAAGATGCTGTCCAAGCTGGATCTGGGTAAAATTGAGGTAATCACCATTTACTACGGGGTTGATACTAAGTCGGCTGAGGCGGAGCAGGTGGCGGGTGATATTCGCAGCCGGTACCCGCAGTTGCAGATAGAGGTGGTGAGGGGTGGGCAGCCGCACTATGACTATATTATTTCCATTGAATAAGGAGGGTATTTTTTCATATGGCAGTTAAAATCGTTACTGATAGCCTGTCTGACATCACTGAAGATCTGGCGAAGGAGCTGGGGATTACGGTAGTGCCGCTCTATGTGCGCTTTGGCGAGGAGGTCTACCGGGATAGGGAGGAGATAACAACTGATCAGTTCTACCATAAACTGGTTCATGGTGATATCCTCCCGACGACAACGCAGCCTTCGCCGGGTGATTTCCTCAATGTCTACAAGAAGTTGGCCAAGGAAACCGATGAGATTCTGGTTATTACTGTCTCCGGCGTGCTCAGCGGTACCTATCAGTCGGCAATGCAGGCCAAGGATATGGTAGAGGAGAAGTGCCGGATTGAAGTCATTGACTCAAGAAAAGTGGCCATGAGTCTGGGGTTGATAGTTATTGAAGCGGCCAAGGCGGCCAAGGCCGGGACAGACCTTGATAAGCTGGCTGACCTGGCGCGTAAAGCCATACCCCGGTCACATCTTGTTATATATTTTGACACTCTCAAATATCTGGCCAAGGGGGGACGTATCGGTAAGGCACAGGGGTTGATGGGCGCAATGTTGTCGATAAAGCCGATACTTACCATAAAAGATGGCGAGATGGCTCCTCTGACCAGGGTAAGGTCTCTCGCGGCGGGTATGGACTATCTGTATAATTTTGTGCCCGGCTTTCCCAAGATTGAGGCACTGGCAGTGGAGCATGCCACCACACCTGATGAAGCGGATAAGTTGGTTGAGCGCATCAGCGCGATTATCCCCAAAGAGCGCATCTATCGGTCAATAGTTAGCCCGGTATTGGGTACACATGCCGGTCCCAATGCCATCGCGTTAACTGTCCTGGAGGCCGAATAGATATAAATGCCCGTAAAGATTGTTATCGACAGTGTCGCTGACCTGCCGTCTCAGGTGGTCGAGGAACTGGGGATTACGGTCGTTCCGCTCAATGTCCGCTTTGGCGAGAAAGTGTACCGTGACGGCATTGACCTGACCACCGAGCAGTTTTACCAGGAGCTTACGAGCAGCAAGACCACGCTGGTGACTTCGGTGCCATCGCCCGTGGCCTTTAACACTGTCTATGATAAACTGGCCGAAGAAACGGACGAAATTCTGGCGGTCATACTTTCTTCCAATCTCAGTGGCACCTGTGAGGTGGCCATGCAGAGCATCGGCCTAATGAAGCGAAAATGCCGCGTTGAGGTAATTGATTCCGAACGGGCGGTCATGGCACAGGGATTTCTGGTGGCGGTGATGGGGGATAGATGACACCGGGAGCCTGGACAGGGGGAGAATAAGGTGGCGGCCGATTTTGAACCGCTGTATAAAATTCTGGAGCTTGAGCAGAAAAAAGGATACGATAATACGGCGGTCATGGGCGGCCTGGACCGATTTCTGGCGAACTGGGCAGGTCAGGTATCGGGAGTCATTCCACATCGTCGTCTTCTGAAGCACTTCCAGCAACTGGTAGCAAAAGAGGGTTACGCTTCTCTATCCGTACAGCAGCGCCGGGAATGGGTGGACAGCGTGCTCAGACTGGTGGCTGAGATAAATGGCAGCGCTCCTGCTGAAGCTGAGCCGCCGGCGAAGACGCCGTCTCCGCCCCGGGCGAAAAAATTAAAGACGGCTAAATCATCGGCGGCACCGGTTGGCGGCTACGGCCTGGATTCGCCAGTAACCGCGGTCAAAGGTATCAGCACCACGCTGGCGAGCAAGTTCGGCAAACTGGGAGTGAAGACGGTACGCGACCTGCTCTATTTCTTTCCCCACCGCCATCTTGACTACAGCCAGATAAAGCATATCTCGCAGCTCACCGAGGGCGACGAACAGACCATAATGGCCAATGTGTGGCAGGCAAAGGTCGCCCGTCTGGGCTACAAGCGGGGAACGGAAGCCATTGTCGGTGATGAGACGGGAAATATGCGGGCGGTGTGGTTCAACCAGCCTTACCTGGCCAAAAGATTTGCGACCAATGTGCGCGTTGTCCTCAGCGGTCGGGTCAGCCTGTTCAAAGGACAATACGTCTTCGAGTCTCCGGAATGGGAGCTTGTTGAGGACAAGGACCTGGTTCATACCGGTCGGCTCGTTCCCGTCTATTCACTGACGCAGGGCCTTTATCCCCGCCAGGTAAGAAAGCTGATGAAAGAGGTCGTCGACCTGTGGGCGCGGCAGGTGGAGGATTTCCTGCCATCGTATTTAAGAGAGCGCTGCGACCTGCTGGAACTGCCGCAGGCAATCAGTCAGGCGCACTACCCTGAAGACGAGATGGCGAAAGACAGGGCCAGGATACGCCTGGCATTTGACGAGCTTTTCGTCCTGCAGCTTGGTGTGGTGAGCCGCAAGCATGACTGGCAGGAGACCCAGCCCGACAGCGCCTTTGTCATTAATCGGGAACTGAGCGACAGCTTCATTCATTCACTGCCTTTCAAACTCACGGCGGCGCAGCAGCGGGTACTGGAAGAGATGATGAATGACCTGCAGAAGCCCAGGCCGATGTCCCGGCTGTTGCAGGGTGAGGTGGGGAGTGGTAAAACGGTGGTGGCCACCGTGGCGCTGTTAATGGCCGTCGCCAACGGCTACCAGGGGGCTTTCATGGCTCCTACCGAGATTCTCGCCGAGCAGCACTTCGTCACGCTCTGCCAGCTTCTCTCCAGGGTGGGGAGCCAGGAAGAGGAAACGCCCTATCTGAGCCGATTTTCCGGGTTGCTATCCCGCCCCATCACGGTGGCACTGCTCATCGGTGATATAACGCCGTCCCAGAAACAGGAGCTGCAAAAGCGCATTACGGATGGAAATATAGATATCGCCATCGGCACGCACGCCCTCATTCAGAAAGGGGTTGATTTTCGTAAGATGGGGCTGGCGGTGGTCGATGAGCAGCACCGCTTCGGGGTAACCCAGCGTTCGGCGCTGCGAAAGAAGGGGTTCCGGCCCCATATGCTGGTGATGACGGCCACGCCCATCCCCCGCACCCTGGCGCTGACCCTTTACGGCGACCTCGACCTCTCCGTTATCGATGAGCTGCCGCCGGGAAGACAGACGGTAAAGACGAAATGGCTCAGGCCGTCGCAGCGGGCAAGCGCCTATAATTTCATACGCAAACAGGTGGCCGCCGGTCATCAGGTGTTCATCGTCTGTCCGCTCATTGAAGAATCGGAGGCGGTGGCTGCCCAGGCAGCGGTGGTGGAATACGAAAGATTATCTCGAGAGGTCTTTGCCGACTTAAGACTTGGCCTGCTGCACGGGCGGCTGTCGGGCGAAGATAAGGATGACGTAATGCAGCGTTTCCGTGCCCGGAAGCTGGATATTCTGGTCTCAACCCCGGTGGTGGAGGTTGGCATTGACATCCCCAACGCCACCGTGATGCTCATCGAGAGTGCCGACCGCTTTGGCCTTTCGCAGCTGCACCAGTTTCGCGGTCGCGTCGGGCGAGGGCAGGAACAGAGCTACTGTATGCTGCTCGCCGAGAACCCGTCTGAGGTGGGACGGGAGCGTCTGAACATTATCGAGAATGTTCAGGATGGCTTTGTCCTGGCAGAAGAGGACTTGAAGTTACGCGGTCCGGGCGAGTTTTTCGGCACGCGCCAGAGCGGTCTGCCCGATTTGCGCATGGCCAAACTTTCCGACGTCAAGATTCTGGAGCTGGCTCGCAACGAAGCCGTCGAGCTTTTTCAGGTAGACCCGGGTCTGAAAAAACCGGAACATAAGCTCCTGGCTGGCGAAATGGCAAGGGTATGGCCGAAGTCCAATGCCGGTGAATGGAGCTAGCTTTTTTAGTGCACCCGGTATTTTTTAACGGTTGCTTCGTTCAGTTCCACGCCCAGTCCCGGCTTATCCGGCAGGTCAATGTAGCCGTCCTTATTGATTCTAACCGGTTCCGTCAGCAGTTCTTCGCGCAGCGGGTTGTAGTTGCGGTCGAATTCCTGGAACATGCTGTTCGGTATCGAGGCACTGAAATGCAGGTTGGACATCAGCGCGATTGCCGAGGAAAAGGAGTGGGGCACGCAGGTGATGTTCCAGGCGCTGGCCATGGCGGCGATTTTTCTCGCCTCGGTGATGCCGCCGCACCAGGTGGCATCGGGCTGGGCGATATCGAGTGCCTGGTTGATGATGAGGTCGCGGAAGCCGTAGCGGGTGAACTCGTTCTCACCGGCGGCCAGCGGCATATCGATGGCGTGAGCAACCCTGGCACTCCCCTCGATGTCTTCCGCCGGCACCGGCTCCTCAAACCAGAAGACGTCATATGCTTCCATCTTGCGGGCCATCTTTATCGCTTCGTAAGAGGTGTAGACATTATTACCGTCGACGAGCAGGTCTATATTCGGGCCGATTGCTTCCCTGACCGCCTTTATCCTGGCCATGTCTTCGGCCTGGCTGACACGCCCTATCTTCATCTTAACGGCGGTGAATCCCTCTTTAACGTACGATTCCATTTCACCGGCCAGTTCTTTCAAGCCCTTGCCTTCGGCATAGAAACCGGCGCTGGCGTAGGCCCGTATCTTTTCATAACAGCCGCCGAGGAGCTGGTAAAGAGGCATCCCGATCGACCTTGCCTTGATGTCCCAGAGGGCAATGTCAATGCCGCTCATACTGGCGATGATGGCACCCTTGCGTCCGTGCTTTATCGACCGCTGATACATGGTCTCCCAGAGCCGCTCGATGTTCAGCGGGTCCTCCCCGATAAGGTAATCAGCGAGCTCTTTTTCGATAATCATCTTGGTTATCATTGGCGGCCCGCCGAAGTAAGCCGCTTCACCGATTCCGGAAATCCCTTCGTCGGTCTCGATCCTGGCCAGTACCACGCTGCGGCTGGGCAGGGTATAGGTGGCATCCATGATGGGCCTGTCCAGTTGACAGGTCAGTATCATGGCCTCAACTTTGCTTATCTTCACTGAACTCTCCTCCTTTAGCGGTGATGGCTGTTTTAGTATATGTTGCCACTATTATAACGGATTGCATCACGTGGGAAAAGTCAGGAGAGAGCCACCTTTACAGTACCGGGCTTTTCCTTTAAAATAACGGATTAGGCGGGTGTAACTCAGTGGCAGAGTATTTGCTTCCCAAGCAAAGAGTCGTGGGTTCGAATCCCATCACCCGCTCCATTAAAGCAGCTACAAATTGTTCACAAAAGTTCACAGAATCTATCCTCTTAACTAGGCTGGCTTAGATTGCTTCTGTCTGGGGCTTGATGATTCATTTGGGGAAGACAATATGTCGTTTTCAATTCTGGTGGGAAAATAGGGAAATGAGTATGGGCTAGCTACACTAACTTTACTATTAAGAAGGAATAGTTTAGAATTAGCTACGGTTCAAGTACTGGATGGTTTAGAATGCCCTACATAAAGTGCACAGGATGTGGAACACAGATTGACTTAGATGCAAATGCTTGCCCCTATAAGGGAGATGTTGGTTGTCACAACTGTCATTGTGTGATGGAAGTTGATGTCTCATACGACGGTAGCGGCTCTACAGTCAAACTCAAATATCCTGACCCTAAGCAAGACTTATCTGGGTCGTGGTTCCATTTGAATGAAGTTGAAAGGGATTGTCTGAATGAAGCAGCGGTCTCTCTAGGTGACAAAGCATACACGGCATCTGAATTCATGTCACTGAGAAACCTTGAGAGTCTATGCAGAAGATGTTATACGAGGCTTAAAGGAAAACAATTCACTGGTGGCTGGGGTGCAATATTGGATAGCTTCACAGGTGATAAAGATTTTGAGCCTTATTCTGATGCCCTAGACTACTTCAGGCGAGTTAGGAACAGGCTAGCCCATCCCGAAAGAGTCTCCAGTAAATTAGATGCCGAAAGTAGCTACAAGATGTCTCTACGTTTAACTGCAGAGCTACTATCGAGTGTTCTTAAACCAACAGGGAAACCCAAAGAATAGGCTCCACCTGCCCAAATCCTTGCTAGTGAGCACGTACAGCCCTTGCTTCCAAACGCAAGAGGCACCATCTCATGGTTTCACCACTGGCAGCGTGAAGGTGAACCGTGTCCCCTGACCGATCTGGCTTGCCACCTCTATCTGCCCCCCGTGTGCCTCTATAAGGCGTTTGGCGATGGTTAGTCCCAGTCCGCTGCCGCCGGTGGTTCTGGCCCGGGATTTATCCACCCGGTAGAAGCGCTCAAAAATATTGGACAGGTCTTCAGCAGGGATGCCTTCACCGGTGTCGATAACGCTTACCTCCAGCCATTCGCCCTGCACCCTGGCAGTTACGGTGATGGTACCGGCGTTGGGCGTATGCACCAGCGCGTTTTCCATCAGGTTACGTAAAACCTCACCAATCCGATGGGAGTCAATATGCACTGCCGGCAGCTTATCAGGCACATCGATTGATAACGATATCCCTTTGGCTGCCACCTGCTGTTGCATGGAGCCGGCGGCTTGAGAGATTAGCTCCGCAATATCCACGGCGCGGCAGTCCAGCTTCATCTCCCCCGATTCGGCAAGGCTCAGCTCCTGGAGGTCGTCGACCAGCCGTGACAGCAATGATGCTTCTTCGTCGAGAGAGCGGATAGCATTCGCATCCGGCTTGATAACTCCGTCACGAACTGCCTCGAGGTAGCCCTTGAGATTGGACAGGGGAGTTCTTAGCTCGTGGGCGACGTCCGCTACCATGTTGCGGCGCAGCTGTTCCGCGCGCTCCAGGTCACTGGCCATTGAGTTAAAGGCCTGGGCTAGCTCGCCCATCTCGCCTTTGTCTTTGAACTTAACACGCTGCGAGAAATCGCCTTTACCCAGCTGCCTGGTAGTCTGAGTGAGCGTTTTTATCGGTGCCAGGATTCGCCGTGATATCAGGAAGGTGATTAACAGTGCAAAGGCAATGGCCATGAGCCCTCCCCACAGCAGGAAGCGGCCCATCGCCATGTAAATAACGCTTAACGGAGGAAAAGGTATCTCTGGCGATGGACTGGGGCTCATATATAACGTGCCCAAAGCTTCGGACTCCCATGGTGGTGAGATATAGGTGCCTGGCGTATCAGGCTGGTATAACTCTCCGAGAAGTTCACCGTCAGAGTCAGCGACTACTGTTCCAGCCTGGTCGGTCAGTATAATCCGCCGTTCATACAGGTTTCCCCACTGCGCAACAGAAGGCTGAATGCCTTCCCATCCCCCCTGCCGGTGGTAGTAATGGAATAGCTCAAGTTCTATTCTTTTGGCGCGCCCCATCTCAAGGCGCTTCTCAAACCCGCGTACCTCCGCCATCGCACTCCGGTAGGTAAAGAATAATATGGAACCTACGGTTACTATTATCACCAGAGTAAAAGCTATGAAAAGACGAAATTGCAGACTATGCATGATTTACACTCCGGCGAGCTTATAGCCGGCTCCGTATATCGTCTTGATGTATCTGGGATGCCTGGGGTCCGGCTCGATTTTCCGACGCAGGTTGAGGATATGAACGTCGATGGTGCGGTCAAAGCCTTCAAAGTCATAGCCGAGGGCTTTTTCAATCAGCTGCGCTCGACTGAAGACCCTGCCCGGTTCCTTGATGAGAACTCCCAGTAACTTAAACTCGACCAGGGTGAGATTCAGGGGCTCATTGGCCAGATACGCTTCATGCTGAAGGAAGTTAACCGTCAGCTTGCCGTGTTTGGTTTCGTTCGGGCCGCGCTCTCCCGGCAGTCGCCTGAGGACAGCCCGGACCCTGGCGGCTAGTTCACGGGGACTGAATGGCTTGGTCATATAGTCATCCGCTCCCAAACCAAGGCCGGTGAGTTTGTCCTGGTCGGTGGTCCTGGCGGTGAGCATGATAATCGGCACCTCGGATTCATTTCTCAGAGTGCGGCAGACCTCTAGGCCGTCGATGCCGGGCAGCATGATGTCCAGCACGATAAGGTCGGGATGGCCCTCTCGTGCCTGTCGCAAAGCCTCAACGCCGTCATAAGCGGTGAGGACGCGGTAGCCATCCCGGTTCAAATAGAGCTTGACCAGCTCCACTGTTTTTACATCATCATCGACAACTAGGACTCTTTTAGTGGTCACCTTGAATTCCTCAATGGTTCACCGTACTTCTTTAATCTTATCTTATAGCATAAATGTTAAGGAATTGTTAATCAACTATGATACAAGAGAGGGGGAATATTACCTCCCCCCCCTCTTGCTATCTGAACCAGCGAGGTTTTCCTGCTGGAGGTTTTGCCGGCTATTCTGTGGGAGCGCATGAGCCAGGGAAGCCGTGGGGTCTACCCATGCCACGGAAACCGGACCTGAACGGAGCGTCATCAGGCATTGATTCAAATCGAGCTTTCATCCCGTCGAATTGTTCCTGAGTTATCCTGCCCTGGTCAAAAAGCTCCTGAAGATGGCCCTGCATAGCTTCGGGGTCCATTTGGCGGAACCTTGGCATATCCTCAGGGAGCATCTCGCTCCGGGCCTGGATAAAAGCATCTTTCAGTGCCTCGCGGTCAATGTCTGTGTCCGTGTTTGCGTTGTAGATTTCACAGACTTTATCAAGCATAGTATCGAAGTGAGCCTTACACGGGTCGGTGTCCTCGTTGTCCGCAGCAAGGACCACCCCGCCGATACTTCCAACCAATACCACCGCCGCTAACACCGCAATAACGATAAACTTTTTACTTCGCCACATTTCTGTTTTGCCTCCTTTCTCTTATTGATATTTTAATGGTAACACCTGAATGTTAAAAACCAGTTAAGATTTAGGGGAGCTACCCAGGTTTTTGGTATCGACCTGAAATTACTCTCAAGAAGTGACGGGGGTAATGTCTTTCAGGCCACAAAGCAGCCCGATGGAGTTCATAGATAGAGCCACGGGCATAGCCTTTAAGGCAGTGATTGCCTTTGATTAAGCGTTGCTAATAAAATTGTAAATGTGTGATAATAGGCAAACCAATTAATCATGCGCAGATATTAGCTTAAGAAAAGGATATTAATGAGGAGCAGTGAAATGA
The DNA here is from genome assembly GCA_030613665.1 of Dehalococcoidia bacterium. Classification (GTDB taxonomy): domain Bacteria; phylum Chloroflexota; class Dehalococcoidia; order Dehalococcoidales; family RBG-16-60-22; genus E44-bin89. Next base: position 7,391 of record JAUWLN010000016.1, on the reverse strand, counting down.
GTAATTCGGATTTAATCTCACATGTGCGGGCACGTGAGATATTGAACTTTCTTGGCAACCCGACAGTGGAGGCAGAAGTATCGCTCTCTGATGGTAGTTGTGGTCGGGCCGCCGTCCCCGCTGGTATCAGTGTGGGCAGCAGTGAGGTGGGCCAGTTGCTCGACGGGGACTCAAAGAGATTCGCTGGTAAAGGTGTCCTCAAGGCGGTGCGCAATGTCCGGGAGGTAATCGGGCCGGCCCTGAAGGGCATGAGTGCCTCCCGGCAGGAGATGATTGATAACAAGCTCCTGGAGCTGGATGGCACATCCAATAAAAGCCGGCTGGGAGGCAATGCTATTCTGGCCGTATCACTGGCTACAGCTCACGCGGCGGCGGCAAATAAGAAATTGCCCCTGTATAGATACCTGGGTGGCGAGGGCCCTTTTGCCTTGCCGGTTCCTGCGTTCGACATGTTAGAGGGCGGTGCACACGCCCAGAATTCGGTGGATTTCCAGGAGTACCTGGTGATACCGGCAGGAGTTTCCAGCTTTCGGGAAGCGCTGGAGGCAGGAGTTGCCATATTCCATGCGCTGCTGAATCTGCTCCAGAAAAAAGGGGGCAGCATTCAGCCTACGGGTCCACTGGCGGCACCACTTAAATCTAACCAGGAGGGAGTTGAAGCGATTGCGTCCGCAATAGAAACAGCCGGATACAGGCTTGGAAAACAGTGTTTTATCGGAATAGATGCGGCTACATCGGAACTGTATAAGGATGGTAAATATTTTCTGCGGTGTGAGAAAAGAGAATTAACGTCATCAGAACTGGATAATTTGTGGAGTGAATGGATAGATACCTATCCCATTATAAGCATTGAAGACCCCATGTCCGAGGAGGACTGGGATGGCTGGCAGGCTATCACCAGGCATATCGGAGAACGGGTGCAGTTGGTCGGCGATGACCTCTTTACCACCAACCCTGAGATAGTAAAGAAGGGAATAATTACGGGTGTTGCCAACGCGGTGCTGATTAAGCCCAACCAGATAGGGACTCTTTCCGAGACACTGGAGACGATACGAATCGCCAGCGAGGCGGGATGGGCCGCTATGCTGAGCACCCGTTCTGGAGAAACAGAAGATGCGACTATTACCGATTTATCCGTGTTGAGCGGCTGCGGGCAAATCAAAACAGGCCCTCCACGCGCCAAGAGCGTCGTTAAGCATAATCGCCTGCTGCGAATAGAGGAAGAACTTGGTGATGAAGCAAAATACAAAGGGGTACAGGCGTTCAGGAAGTTGTCACCTGAATCCGGTTAAGCACTCTTTTTGAGAGGGAAAGATGGAATTAAGGATAAAGAACACGGAGAGTCTTGTGTCTCATGGAAATGTTCCCGGAAGAAAGGCCATGCTTGAGATACTGGAAGCGGGTTTGCAGGCGGCAGACCCGTACCACAATACCAGAAAGCTTATCCATCTGGAAGGCAATAAACTTACTGTCGGATGCAAAGAGTTCGAACCGGCAGGAGACCCGCATTCGGGAAAGGCAATCTATGACCTGTCTCAGGTGGAGCGTATCTACGTGTTCGGAGCAGGTAAAGGAGTCCAGAGAGTAGCGCAGGCTATCGAAGACACGCTTGGGGAGAGAATAACCGGCGGGCACGTCATCGATAAGAAAGACCACCCGGTACATCTCCGGAGAATAGGCGTCACCCTGGGTGGACATCCGATACCGGATGAGGACTGTGTGAAGGGATGTGAGCGGATTCTTGAGATGACCAGGGGGCTTACCAGGAATGACCTGGTGTTCACCTGTGTCAGCAACGGTGTCTCGTCCACTCTGACCATGCCTGTGCCCGGCGTAAGCCTGGAGGACATAAGAAAGACAACGCATATTTTGCAGATCGAACACGGCGCACCTACCGCAGACGTGAACTCAATCCGGAACCACCTTGACATGATGAAGGGGGGAAGGATAAACAGGTATATCTATCCGGCGCAGACGGTTCACATAGTCGCCCGCGATCCTCTCACCTACGAAGAGCTTATGTATGAAAATTACTGGCTGCACACGCTCCCTGACTGCACCACCTTCCAGCTCGCAGTTGATAACCTGAGAAAATGGGATGCCTGGGAGGAGGTTCCTTCCTCGGTCAGGGAGTTTCTGACAGAGGGCGACACCAAATACGAGACGGTAAAAGCAGAGGAATTCGAAAAAATGCCTTCCCGCATCTTCGGCGTGATGCCGGGATATAAATATACGGCCAAAATCCCGGCGGCTATGAAGAAAGCGAGGGAACTGGGTTTCAAACCTGTCTTGCTCACCGATGATTTATGGATCGTGGAAGCGCGTCAGGCTGGTGCTCATATGGCGGCTATTTGCCGGACAATCGAGCGTACCGGTAAACCTTTCAAACCGCCCTGTGCCATATTCACCAGCGGTGAGATGGTCGTCACGGTAGGCAATGAGAGGGGAATTGGCGGTCGGAACCAGGAGTATGCGTTATCAGCTGCCCTGGGCATATCCGGATGTAGAAACACAGTGATAGCGTCGGTGGATACTGACGGAACTGACGGACCCGGTACTCAGTTCTCCACAGGTCCTGATAGTATGCCCGGTTGTTTTGCAGGCGGCATTGTGGATGGTGATACTGTAGCAGAAGCTGAGAAGGCCGGATTGAACATAGATGAAGGAATAAAAAGACATAACACTTCTCCCATCCTGTGGAAACTAGATAGCGGAATAGTCGCAACACTAAATATCAGCCTGGTTGATTTCACGGTAGCATTGGTAGGCCGTACCGGTCTCGAACCGGCGATACCATGATTCAGAGCCAGGTGCTCATAGGCGCGCTGGGAACCCCCGTTAGCTTGAAGGAATATAATTGCCTGCGGGTAAAAGTGCCCATTTGAGGCTGGTTGAATCCCGTGTTCCTTTATGCTATTGTAGCAAGTAATTTGTGGCGGCCCGGAGTATACGGGCTGAGCTGAGATGCCCATAAAGCAATTGCTGATTTTGATATAACCGGAATCTAATTTCGCATTAAAAATTTTTAAAAGGGGGGCCATCTATGGAAGACTTCGAGATTGTTGATATGCACGTTCACCTTTGCCGAACGGAAGAGGAAGAGAGGAATTATTTCCTGCTGCCGGGGCGCCGGGAGCGGGACCGGTGGTCGATTCCGGAACGAAGAATTGAATATATGGATATGAACAACATCACCACGACGGCCTTTATGATCCTGGTACCCCGCCAGCAGCGGGGGCCTTTATATGAAAAAGCAAAGCTGGGGGAGCTTCCTGAAGCGCAGCGCCAGAAGGAAAAAGAAAGAATCAGCCAGCAGATTGGACCGATAATGCGTGAAATGAATGAGTGGGGCTGTGGCGTCGGGCGCCAGTTTCCAAGATTGCTCCCTTTCATAGGTATGTCTGATGACTTGGGCGGGCCTGAAGATATGGCCGAAGAGGTAGCCCTGAGGGTCAGCCAGGGTGCCAGGGGGGTCAAGATGCACCCCGGGCAGTTCTCCCATTACCCCGACGATAAGGCGTTCTGGCCGATGTATGCGAAATGCCAGGAACTGGGGATTCCCATTCTGGCCGATTCCGGTCCGGGGCCGCATTCACACCTCGTTTTTATGTACCCCAACCCGCTGGGCTACAAGCTGGGTGAGGATGATAAAAATTATGCGGAACCCAAGAGTTGGGCGAAAGTACTTGAAGCATTCCCGAAACTGACCGTTATTCTGGCCCACCTGGGTTCAGCATGGTGGGATGAGAGAGTAGAACTCGCTCAGAAATATCCGAACATCTATTTTGACACGTCGCAGGGTTTTGCCGCTCCGGACCAGTTGCCTGTCGTCGCCCGCCGGGGTCTGGCTGAGGAAGACGCGGTCAGGGTTTTCCGCAAGATAGGTGTTGAAAAGATAATCTTCGGGACCGATATGCCGGGGATACCGCTGCAGCCACAGCTGGAACAAATATTGCGCCTGCCCCTTGAGGACAGGGAAAAGCGCCAGATATTGTCGGAGAACGCCAAACGCGCCCTGAAGATTTAAGCTTTAGCGCCGACCTCCTTGTGGAGGTCGGCGCTTTTGCTCTCAAGAAGGGTATGACAGGCCCGGGGCCAGTACCGCCGGCTAATATCCGGAGCCTGAACCGGGTTCTGCGCCGGCGTCATATAAAGCGGATACGCCCCGGTAGGGCTTCGGAGGCCTTTTCAACAGGGCATCCTCATTGAAGTCAATCCCCAGGCCGGGACGTGCTGGCAGATCAAAAAAGCCTTTGTGGAACAATAGCGGCTCTTTCAATATCTCCTCATATATGGGGAGGTCCGGGTAGAAAAATTCCGTGAATAAGAAGTTGCGGGTTGACGCACCTATATGAATGCTGGCCGCAGTTTGCACCGGACCGTTGGGGTTATGGAGGGATATTGGAATGTAATGGGCAGAGGCCATTGCCGCCGCTTTCTTGACCTCCGAGATGCCGCCTATGTGCACAACGTCCGGCTGGAAGATTGATACCGCATTTTTCTCTATTGTTTCACGGGCCTCCCAGTGCGTGCATGTCCTTTCTCCGGAACAGACCGGAAAGCTAATGGAAGAGGTCACTCTGGCCAGGGCGTCAACATTCTCCGGAGGTACCGGGTCCTCAAAGAAATAGGGATTATATTCCTCAAGGGCGCGGGCAATCTGGATGGCCCGGTCGGCATTGAAGCGCCCATGACCTTCAACCAGTATATGCGCATCGGGGCCAATGGCTTCACGCACCGTTCGGATTATTTCTTTCGGCCTGGCTATTTCCTCCGGTTCACCATACAGGTCGCTGGGCCAGAAGGGGTCGATCTTGATGTGCTTGAAGCCAAACGAGATGGCATCCCGGGCCAGCTTTCCATAGTCATCTATGCTTTTTGCTTTCGAGTACCAGCCGTTGGCATAAGCTCTTACCGCGGGGCGGCAAGCACCACCGAGGAGCTGGTAGACGGGTGTATTCAGGCTTTTACCGAGGATATCCCAGAGAGCGATTTCCATAGCGGCGAGGGCGCTTTCTATGACGTAACAAGGGTGGTACCAGGTATCACGGTATACCGTATGCCAGTGCAGCTCGATGGTACGCGGGTCCTTGCCGATGAAATAATCGGACATCCTTTTTATCGCGGCCTCAGGAGCTGTATCTTCATTCATTTCCATGCTGGCCTCGCCCCAGCCATGAATGCCTTCATCGGTTTCTACTTTCGCCAGTACCCAGTTTCTCCAGGTGGCATCGACAAGGAACGTTTTGATATTGGTGATTTTCATTCTGTATCCCTCTTTGCTCTGATTCTTGACATAACGATGATATCCGGCCAGTAATTAAAGCGCTGGGGCTCGTAAATCTTTTTATGTTTTACTTTCCAGGGTCAGTATCAGGTTCCCGTATCTGTCGACTTCAGCCTGGTAGGCGGGATGGATTACCGTCGTGGCGTCTTTATCCTCGACTATCGCCGGGCCTTTTATTACGTTGCCACAGGCGAGCCTGTATCTATCGTAGATGGAGCATTCGGTAAAGCCCTCGATTTCGGTAAAATACACTTTCCTTCTGGTCAGCAGCGCCGCTTCGGGGTTTGCTTCTCCTCTCTTTATCTCCCTGAGCCTGGGTTTGGGTATAAGCCCTGTAGTGGACAGCTTCAGGTTGGCAACTTCCACAGGCTCTTCCGGTGCGCAGTGCCCGTAAGCCCTCTCGTGCTCCTTGTGGAACAGAGCGGTTATCTCGGCTATATCCTTAACGGTTATCTCTTTGCCCGGCACCGGTATCGTCAACTCATAGGACTGGCCGACGTATCTCATATCCATGAACTTCGAGGAGAGCATGTCCTTCTCTTTCACATTTTCTTGAATCAGTAGGTCTCTCCCCTGAGTTTCAAAGTCGCTGTAGTTTCGATTCACCTTATCGAGGTCGATTTTGTCCACTCGACAGATATAGGTCATCACGTAGTCATGCCTCAGGTCGGTCATCAGCAGGCCCTGCGCGGAAGTTATGCCGGGGTTCAGGGGAATGATAACCGTCGGAATTCGGAGCTCTTTGACGATATCGTTGACGTGCATGGGCCCCGCCCCGCCGAAAGCTATCAACACATAATCACGGGGGTCGTAACCTCTTTCCACCGACACAATCCTCAGGGCCCGGATCATATTGGCGTTGGCTATCTCAACTATGCCGGCCGCCGTGGTTACCACATCCCTGCCCAGTGCCCTGGCGCAATGCTCCTCAATGGCTTTTTCGGCCGCCGCTTTGTCGAGCTTCATCTCTCCACCGAGGAAGTAGTCAGGGTCAATTCGTCCCAGGACAACATTGGCATCGGTTACCGTGGGCAGGGTGCCGCCGGCAGTGTAGCACGCCGGGCCGGGTTCGGCACCGGCACTCTGCGGGCCCACCCTCAAAGTGCCGCCGGTATCTATCCAGGCGATGCTCCCCCCACCGGCGCCTATCTCAACGAGGTCGATAACGGGGGTCTGCAGCGGGTAGCCTGACCCTTTCCTGCCGCGGGCATCGGGGGTCATAGCCGCGCTTCCTACCTCATAGTTCGCCGCGAGCTTCGGTCGGCCGCGCTCCACAAGGCCGGCTTTGGCCGTGGTACCGCCCATATCGAAGGATATCACTTCCGAATACCCGAGCAGGGTTCCCAACGCTGAGGCTGCGATTACCCCTGCCGCCGGGCCTGATTCGACCATGGCGGCGGGCTTATCCCTGGCTATCTGACCCGTCATAACGCCGCCACCGGACTGCATCACGTAGAGGCCCGATTTGAAGCCTCTGGCAGCGATTTCTTTCTGAAGGTTGTCCACGTAACTGGCAATTATCGGCATAAGCGCCGCGTTGATGACGGTGGTGCTGGCCCGGAAATACTCCCGGAACTCAGGATTTATCTCTGAGGATAGAGTCAGATAAACTTCAGGGTATTCCTCTCGAATTATCTCACCTGTCCTCTTCTCATGTGAAGGATTGATGTAGGAATGGAGGAAGCATACCGCTATGGCTTCGACATCGTTTTTCCTGATTTGCTGTACGGCCTGCCTGACCTCCGCTTCGTTCAAGGGCTGGTATACCTCCCCCTCAGGTGTCATCCTCTCGGTCACTTCATAGGCTAAGTACCTGGGGATAAGCGGTGCCGGTTTGTCGAAGAAAAGGTCATAGAGGGAAGGTCGTATCTGCCTCTGGATTTCCAGAATATCCCTGAAACCTTTCGTGGTGATAAAGGCGCTTCTGGCCACCTTGTTCTCGATAATGGCATTGGTAGCGACCGTAGTGGCATGAACTATCTGCGCTATTTCCTCCGGGTTGATGGCGGCTTCAGAGACCAGTCTTTCAATGGCGTGCAGGAAGCCTATGGAGGGGTCCTGTGGTGTGGTTGAAACCTTCGAGGTTCGGAACTCGCCCGTCCCG
>JAUWLN010000139.1 GCA_030613665.1 Dehalococcoidia bacterium | reverse complement strand
AGAAAGGCATCGATTTTCGATCTGGCTGTCCCTGTGGTGCCGCTGATGATGGCCCCGGCGTGACCCATACGCTTTTCCGGAGGCGCTGTCCTTCCGGCAATGTAGGCGATAACGGGTTTGGTATATTTCTTAGCGCCAATGTATTCAGCAGCCATTTCCTCTAGCTTGCCCCCGATCTCGCCAATGAGCACTACGGCCTCGGTTTCTTCATCCTTTTCCATCATTTCCAGTACCCTGATGAAGTCCATCCCGACAATCGCATCGCCACCGAGACCGAGGCAGGTGCTCTGCCCGAGTCCGGCATTGCTGATAAGCCAGGCAATCTCATAGGTAAGTGTTCCACTTCTCGAAATCATACCGATGCCCCCGGCCCGGAAAATGTGGCCTCGCATCACGCCTATGTGCACCCGGCTGCTGGGGTTGATGATGCCCGGCCCAGTAGGCCCGACCAGTGTAACACCATTTCTATTGGCCTTGGCCAGAAACTCGATGGTGTCTTTAAGCGGAATCAGCTCGGTAATCACTACCAGTGTTTTTAATCCTGCGTCAATGGCTTCCACCACGGCAGCTGAGGCAAAACGGGCGGGAACATATATGACGGTGGCATTGGCTTGATGCTTGTTGACTGCTTCTGAAACCGTATCATAAACGGGCACACCGAGGACTTCCTGACCTCCCTTGCCGGGAGTAACGCCGGCAACAATATTGGTTCCATAGTCAAGCATAGCCCCGGTATGGAACCTGCCGACATTCCCGGTAATGCCCTGCACGATGACTCTGCTATCTCTGCTGACGATGATGCTCATGGCTCTGCTATATCTTAATCACCTCTTTGATTGCGTCTTCCATATTGGGGTAGCTGTCGATTCCGGCCTCTTTCAATATCCTGATTCCTTCCTCCTCATTGGTACCAATCATCCTGACCACGACCGGTTTCTTGGATGCTGAATCATTGAGCGCTTCAATAATTCCCTGAGCAATCAGTTCACAGCGGGTTATCCCGCCCAGAAGATTAACCAGGACCGCTTTCACCTGCGGCTTGGACATAATGATAGTGAATGCCTTCCTGATAGTTTCCGCCCCGGCGCCACCACCAATATCCAGGAAATTGGCCGGCTTGCCACCAAAAAGATGCACCAGGTCCAGTGTGGCCATCACCAGACCGGCACCATTGCCGATAATGCCAATATCACCATCGAGGTCAATATAAGCCAGCCCCTGCTTTCTCGCTTCAACCTCAGCGGGGCTGGCCTCTAGTCTCATATATTCCGTACCGATAAACTCCGGGTGCCGGAAAAGAGCGTTATCATCAATTATCATCCGGGCATCGCAGGCCACCAATTCTCCAGACGCTGCCTTGGCCAGCGGATTGATTTCAGCCAGTTCCGCATCGTAGTCTATAGCAGCACGGTAGAGCGTGTAAAGACTATTGCCCACCTGGATGGCATCTTTTCTGTCCACAGCGGGTAAACCTGCCACCAACTCCTGGGCTACATCTCTGCTGAAACCGGTAAGAGGGTCAATGTAATGACGTAATATTGTCTCCGGTGAAGTCCGGGCAGTTTCCTCAATGTCAACGCCGCCACTGACGGATGCCATGACGACGTATTGTTTGGCCTGACGGTCTATGGTCACGGATATATAATATTCCTCGATAATGTCAATTTCTTGTTCAACCAAGATGGAATTTACTGGAAATCCTTTGATGGTACTGCTGAAAAGTTTGGTAGCGACCTCTTTTGCCTCTTCTGGATTATTGGCAAACAGTATCCCGCCTGACTTACCCCTGCCGGAAACCAGTACCTGTGATTTCAATGCCACTGGTCCGCCGATTTCCCTGGTGGTCGATTCAGCGTCAGCGGGACTGCTGACCAATTTACCCATCGGCGTCAGGGTGCCGTATTTGTGCAAGATATCCTTGGCTTCAAACTCGTAGAGTTTCATCTTTCACGACTAAGCTGCATTATCCGCGATATGAACCCTAGATTTCAAACACATCGGTTGTTCCGACATACCTCAAACGCCCTTTCAATCTGCGGGCAAAACTCAGTGCCTTATCGAACGCCTGTAGATTCGCCTCCAGTTTTGCAGAAGGCAGCCGATTGGCAATGGCCCTGGTCAAAGCACGACGGTTGATGAGCGGACAGAAGGGCACCAGAGAGCCGATGGCGGCAACATTGATGGCACGTTCCTCCCCAACCTTCCGGGCTATTTTCCCGAACGGTATTGAAATCGATTTATCCCATATAACTCGCTGCACCGCCTCTGAATCAATAATTACCAGACCATCCTTTTTCATGTCCGGCAGGTTATGGTCGCAGGCTACCTGGGTGAGGCAAATCAGCAAGTCTAGCTCTGTGGATTGGGGGAAATCAATCTCCGTATTGCTCAAAATAACCTCAGAGATTGAGTTACCACCTCTTGTTTCGGGGCCATAACTCTGGCTCTGCGTTACGTAAAGGTCCAGTATGATTCCAGCCTCAGCCAGCATTATCCCGGCCAGAATGATACCCTGGCCTCCGGCGCCGGCTATCCGGATTTCATACCTCGAACTTTTCACCGAGGAGGCGGTAATATTGCTCATGGTAGTTAGGCCTCTCTCTATCTGCCAGAATCCCGATGACTGTCTTCCCTTCCAGTTCTGCATCACTCATCTGCTTCGCCTTGTCAACTGAAACGGAATTATCCTTCTGCCACTTCATCATTTCCACCGGCGACTCGAGTTGCAGGAAACGGCGGGCATGTGTCGGGCACTGAGCTATAACCTCAAGCACAGCGAATCCCTTCTTTTTCAGCGCCATGCCAATAAGTCGTTCGAGGAAACGAATGTGGTAGACGGTGGCGCGGGCGACGAAGGCTGCCCCAGCCGCCTCCGCCAGCCGGCAGATATCAAAGTCCGGCTCGAGATTGCCGTATGGCGATGAGGCGGTTTTGGCGCCGTAGGGTGTGGTCGGGGAAGTCTGGCCTCCGGTCATCCCGTAGACATTGTTGTTCAGGATAAAACTGGCTATCTCAACATTACGCCGGGCAGCGTGAATGAAGTGATTCCCTCCGATGGCAACAGCATCGCCATCCCCCATTACTGTCATCACCTTGAGTCGGGGATTGGCCAGCTTTATTCCGGTGGCGAAGGTAAGCGCCCTCCCGTGCGTGGTATGCAAGGTGTTAAAGTCAACATATACGGGAAGGCGACCGGAACAGCCGATACCGGAGATGAGGACGATATCATCCTTGCTGTATCCTTCCCTGTCAATCGCCCTGATCAGAGCCTGCATGAAAATGCCGATCCCGCAGCCGGCACACCATATGTGCGGGAACCATTTACTTGAGCGGAGATAGTTGTGGATAAGGTGGGCCGTTTCCCTCATGGGTAAATCTCCTCCAGCGTGTGCAGTATTTCCGCGGGCTTGATGGGCGTACCGTTAACCTTGTTCAGAGTAACCACTTCGCAGCGGCCTTGATTAACCCTTTTCACCTCTCTGGAAATTTGCCCTATGTTTAATTCCGGTACCAGCACTTTTTCCGAATTTTCCAGTATCCCGGTTATGGTGCGGCGCATGAAGGGCCAGAGGACTTTAAGCTTAATCAGCCCCACCTGAAGCCCTTTTTCCCGCGCCTCTTTAACCGCCCGGAGCGCCGCTCGCGCCACGCAGCCGTAGGCGATTACCGTTATTTTAGCATCTTCCGTTTCAAATGAGTCAAACCACTGCAAACGGTCGAAATCCTTAGATATCTTTATAAAGAGTCTTCGAATCAGTGATTCCACCTCATCGGTTCGAACGGTGGGATATCCCCTCACATCATGGTACAGTCCGGTCACATGATAACGGTAACCGTCTCCGAAGGCTGGCATCGGCGGCACCCCGCTTCCTGTATCTGCATAGGGTATATACCATTCCGGTGGTACGGTGGGGCGGGATCTATCTTCAATTTCCAACTTATCTTTGGCCGGCAGGATAACTCCTTCCCTCATGTGGGCTACTAATTCATCGACAAGCAGGATGATGGGAGTGCGGTACCGTTCCGAGAGGTTGAAGGCCTGCACGGTAAGCTCGAAACACTCATACACAGAGGAAGGAGCAAGGACAATGATGGGGTGATCGCCGTGGGTACCCCAGCGGGCCTGCATAACATCGCTCTGGGAGGGCTGCGTGGGAAGACCGGTACTCGGACCGCCACGCATTACATCGACGATGACACATGGGACCTCAGCCATGCAGGCAAAGCCGATATGCTCCTGCATCAGTGAGAAACCGGGCCCACTAGTGGCTGTCATGCTCTTGCTACCGGCAAGAGAAGCCCCGATGGCCGCACCCAAGCTGGCAATTTCATCTTCCATCTGAATAAATACGCCGCCAACCGCGGGCAGCTTTTCGGCCATAAGCTCCATTATCTCCGTAGCCGGTGGGATGGGATAGCCGGCATAGAAACGGCAACCGGCCATCA
>JAUWLN010000104.1 GCA_030613665.1 Dehalococcoidia bacterium | reverse complement strand
CCAGCATTAGAAAAAAAGTACCCACAATGGCTGGCAATATGCCGCCGGCTTTCCCAGCCTGTGAAGATGCCAGCATTAAAAATTCCCAGCTAATAGCGCTGGCACCGTTGATGATAATCTGGAGGACAATGACTAGAACCGGGACAACAACAATAGTGGTAGCAATGATGAGGAGACCAAAGGCAGCCCGCTGCGATAAATGACGTGTCGATATTGCTCTCACTTTCATGGCTACCTGGTAAACTTCCTTTTCTGGCGTTCAAGTACTCTATCGGCAATCAGATTAACGGCCAGGGTGCTAACGAACAAAATGAGACCAATGGCAAATAACGCCTGATATTGCAGGCCGCCACGCACGGCGTTACCAATCCCCGAGGCAATTGCTGCTGTCATGGGCATCATGGGCTCGGTCGGTGAAACAGGTACCGCCAGAGCTCCTCCAGCCACCATGAGCACCGTCATTGTCTCACCGATAGCGCGCCCCACGCCTAGCATAACGGCGGCTGCGATTCCGGATATAGCACCCGGGATACACACGTGTCTTATGGTTTCCCACTTGGTTGAGCCAAGGGCATAAGCCGCCTGCCTGAAATCATCCGGTACGGCGCGCAGGGCATCCTCGGAGACGCTGATGATTATGGGCAGACTCATCAAGGATAACATGATGCCAGCGGCAAGGCCGGACAGCCCCGTGTTGAGATTAAAGGCGCTCTGTACCAGCGGCGACAGCAGCATGAGCCCGATAAAGCCCATCACCACTGAGGGAATCCCGGCCAGTATCTCGATAACTGGCTTTACCGTCTCCCTTACCCTGGCGGGGGCCACTTCCGCCAGGTAAGCGGCACAGGCAACACCAACCGGGACCGAGATGGCCGTGGCTACCAGGGTAACCCAGAGTGTGGCTACGAAAAAGGGCATGATGCCGAAGGTCGGTGGCTCTGAGACAGGGTACCATTTCGTGCCGAAGAAGAACTCCCAGGGAGGAGTATCTAAGAAAATCGGCAGGCCTTCTTTTAGCAGCAGGGCAATAATACCCAGCAGGACAACTACCGTCAGTATGCCCGCCAGGAAAACCCAGCCCTCAATGAACTTTTCGCCCAAACGCCACCGCCGCTCCAGTCCTTTTTCAAGACTGGCTTCGGCAGTGGCAAAAGAGCCCTTTTGCTGCAGCATATTCTCCTGCCTTATTATTGCAGTGGCACGTATCCTACCTCGATCACCTTTGCCTGGCCTTCCGATGAGAGACAGTAGTCTATAAAAGCCTTGATTATACCGGCCGTCGGTGCCTCATTAGTATAGTACAACAACGGCCTGGCGACAGGATAAGTAGCATCCAGCGCCGTCTCCACACTGGGCAAAACCCCGGGTGAATCAGACGTTGTCTTTATCGCCAGAGGTTTGACTTTACCGGTTACGTAGCCGAGGCCGGGATAAAATATGGCATTAGGATTCTTGGCGACTTCAGACACGCCCTGTTCAGTAGAGGGCAGCATCAGCACCTTTGGTCCATATTCGAGGCTCTTGTCCTCGGTTGATAAGCCCTTCATCTGCACCACGTGTTCCTTGAAGAAGACGTGAGTACCGGAGTTAGTGTCGCGGGAGATGACCACTATGGTGGCGTCATTGCCGCCCACTTCCTTCCAGTTGGTTATCTTGCCGGTGTAAATTGCCGAAAGCTGGGCTATAGTTAGCTCGAACACCGGGTTGCTGGGGTGCACCACTACTGACAGAGCGTCGGTAGCTACCTGTATTTCGTAAGGCTCCACTCCATTGGCTCGCGCCTGTTCAATCTCTTTTTGTTTTATGGTGCGTGATGCCTGGCAGATATCGGTGGTGCCGTTAATAAGCGCGGCGATACCGGCACCTGAACCTGGCCCGCTAACAGCGATGTTTACCTTTGGGTGCATCTTCATGAAATCCTCAGCCCACACTGAGGTCAGAGGAGTAACCGTATTGGAACCGATGACATTGAAGGAACCGGATAGTTCCGTGCTGGGGGCAGGTGCGGGAGCAGGGGCCAGTGCTGGCTGGGCACAGCCGGTGATGGCGAGAGCCAGAGCCAGCAATACAGCCACGGAGATGGTGCCGATTTGTCTGCTCAGTTTCGATTTCATGTATATTTTCTCCTTAATATTTTCTCTATGACAGCAATAACTGCTTGCGACAGGTCAAAATCATTCTACATTTTTATGCCCCGTTCGCCTCCTTTACCTTTTCGCTTTCCGCGATCAATTTTTCCACCCTCGCCTTGATTTCATCCCTTATCTCTCTGACCTTCTCCACCGGCTTCCCTTCCGGGTCCTCAAGTGCCCAGTCTTCGGTGGGGGTGAAACTGGCGGGGCAAACCTCCTCAGCACCACAGCCCATGGTGATAACGCGGCCAGCGCTCTCCATCATTTCAAAGGTCAATGGTTTAGGCCTTTGCTGGCGGATGTTTATGCCTGCTTCACGCATGGCATCGGCTACATTACTGTCTATATGCGCGGCTGGTCTTGTTCCCGCCGAGGCAGCGATGGCTTTCCCTTCCGCCAAACTGTTGAAAAAGGCTTCGGCCATCTGGCTCCGGCCTGAGTTATGTACGCAAACAAACAGCACTTTCTTCGTCATCAAATCAAAAAGCCTTAAACTGACCTTTGTTCATCTACCAATAGATTAGCGGATGAAGTTTAAAGATGGTTTAAGGCTTTGTTAAGATTATGTTAAATTTCTGGCTTTTATTGAGTACCCTGTGTAATAGGAAGCGTGAAACTGAAAATGGAGCCATTTCCCTCTTCGCTCTGAGCCCTGATTTCACCTCCGTGAGCTTCCACAATATGTTTGGCGATTGCCAGCCCCATACCGGAGCCCTTGCCGGACCGGGATTTATCAGCTTTGTAAAAGCGCTCGAAAATGTGAGGTAAATCGTCTCTGGCAATGCCTGCCCCGGTATCCGATACCTCCACAAAAACCGAATCTTCAGACTTTTTAGTCGTGGTTTTGATGCTTCCCCCGGGGCGGTTGAATTTGATGGCGTTGTGGATGAGGTTGACAATTACCTGCCGGATGCGCTCTTTATCCACCGGGATAGCCGGCAGGTCATCCGCTAGCACCGTCTCCAGGACAAGGTTCTGTCTTTCCGCCTGCGGCTTGATCTGGGCTATAACTTCCTCCACCAGCTCGTTCAGGTCTACCAGTTCCAACTTTAATTCAGCCTTGCCGGTTTCAATGCGCGACAGCTCGGTCAATTCGGCAACCAGCTGTGCCATCCTGTCTACCTCGTCTCCAATTCTGGATAAGAAGTCTTTGGCTGCCTCTCGGTCATCGACAGCACCATCCTGTAACGTCTCCACCATCGCCTTTATCCCGGCCAGTGGCGTCCTGAACTCATGGGATATGTTTCCCACCATCTCCCGCCGCATGGTCTGCAAACCCCTGAGCTCAGTGAGGTCTTGAATTAAAAGCAGGACTCCGTCTAGCCTGTCACTGGCGATGGGAATTGAAATCACCCGGAGAAATCTGTTCAATGTGGCCATCTCGAACTGTTCGACCTGTTCCTGGCCTGTTTCCAGGCACGAGAGCAAAAGGTCGTTCAATTCATGTTCACGTACTACCTCTATAAAAGGCTTAAATTTTGCGTCTTCTTCCTTGATACCGAAAAGCTTCTGAGCCGCTTTGTTGGTCATAACGAAATTTCCCCCGGCATCTGTAAGGATGACCCCGTCGGCCATGTTGTCAAGGATACCAGCCAGCCGGGTTCTATCTTCTGAAATTGTTGCCAGCATTTCTTTTAGCTTGAATGACATCTCGTTAAAGGCGCTGGCAAGCTGTCCTGACTCGTCCCTGGTCCCCACGGATATCTTTTGGACGAACTCTCCGGAGGCTATTTTCCGGGATGCATACGTTAGCTCCCTGATTGGCCGTGTTGTCATCCTGGCAATAAGCCACGCTACTATTATGACCATCGCGGCCGCTATTGCCATGGCGGCGATGATGCTCATAATAATACGATTAACCGAGCTTTCAACTTGCGTTAGCGGGAGGGCGACTCTGGCGACGCCCAAGACTTCGCCTTGAACTATTATGGGAACAGCCACGTACATCATCTGCTTTCCTAGCGTTATGCTATAACGGGTGCTCTCCCCGAGACCCGAAGCTCGGGCATCTCTAAACTCGGGGCGTGTAGCGTGATTCTGCATTGTCGAGGGGTTTTCATGGGAATCGCCCAGGACGGTGCCATCAAGGGATATTATGGTTATCCTGGTACTAATCTGAGCTCCCAGCTTTTTGGCCAGAGCATCAAGGTCATTTACTTCTCCCTGACTGACGAGACCCGGCAGGCTGGCTTCAGCGATAATCTTAGCCTCGTTTTCAAGTTGCGTCCGCAGGCTACTCAGCTGACTGTTTCTGACAGAACCGGTAAGATAGGCACCCAGAGCTGTCATGCTGACGATGACCAGCAAAACAAACCAGATAGTTATGCGCCATTGAATACTTCGGAACAATTTCAGCCTTCCAGTTTATAACCTGTTCCCCTGACTGTAATCAGATACCTGGGTTTTGGGGGATTGGTCTCAATTTTTTGTCTCAACCAGCGTATGTGTACGTCTACAGTACGCGTATCACCGGCATAATCATAGCCCCACACTTTTTCCAGAAGCTGCTCGCGATTAAATACCAGTCCTCTATTCCTGGCAAGGAAAACCAGCAGGTCATACTCTTTTGGGGTAAGGGCCAGAACTGTTTCTCCCAGTGAGGCCCTATGCCGGGCGGGGTCAATCTCAAGGTCATTGATTTTAAGCAAAGTTTTCTCATCAATCAGCGCGGACTCGGCCATTTTGGCTCGCCGGAGCATAGCCCGCACGCGAGCGAGCAGCTCTCTCATGCTGAAGGGCTTGGTCATGTAATCATCAGCCCCGAGTTCAAGCCCAACAATTTTGTCAGTTTCTTCGGTTTTAGCGGTCAACATCAAGATTGGGACAATCGTCTCTTTGCGCAAAATGCGGCATACTTCGTAGCCGCTTAGTCCAGGCAGCATTACATCCAGGACTATCAAATCCGGCCTCTCTTTGCGGGCAACTTCCAGAGCCTCAGGGCCATCAATGGCCGTAGTCACACTATAACCATCTTTTTGAAGATTGTATTTAAGTGTGGTTAGCAGGCTGGCGTCATCTTCTACAACCAGAATCTTATTTTCACCCATCCTGACATTAGTATATCCCCAAACCTATTAATCCCTCAAATCATACGCCGCAGACAGTAAAATTCCTGGAGAAGGCTCCGGTTCCGCCTCTTGATACTCACCGTGTACCTTGAAAGTCCCGCATCGCTGTGCTATGCTAAAAGCCAGCTCGAAATTCGTGGTTCCGTCTATTGAACAGTACCGCCCACTTTCTGTTATCTTGCAACCGAATACCGGTTCAGGAGAGTCTCATGGATAAAGAGAAGTTCACCGGTGCCTGGAAACTATTATCGACGGATTACCGGACCGAAGACGGTGAGGTGATTTATCCGTTTGGAGAGGAGGTCGTCGGGCAGCTGATGTACGACGGCAAACGGAGCATGGCGGCACAGGTTATAAAGGCAAAGCGCCCCGAATTTGCCTCGAACGACTGGCTTAAAGGGACACCGGAAGAGATAAAGGCCGCTTTTGAGGGCTTCCGGTGCTATTTCGGCACCTACGACGTGGATGAAGAAAAGAAGATGATAACGCACCACGTCCAGGGCAGCAGCTTTCCGAACTGGATGACAGGAGGCGTGGACAACGTCCGCTACTACGAGTTCTCCGGGAACCGCCTGACACTCCGCACCGCGCCGCTTCTGATGGGCGGCAAACAGGTGGTGGGCAGGCTGGTCTGGGAGCGACTCTGACACAGGTTAGAATAGGGGAATTTCAGCCATAAAAAACGCCGTGCGCCTTTATTCCTGACGGCTGGTGAAATAGAAGATAATAGAAACAGGGGGAGCTGAAATAGCTCCCCCTGAGGTGGACCCCATCATTAGGACAGGATAAGGGCACTATTAAGGTTGGGTCCCGCTATCCTCAAGGGATCTGGTGGTAAGGATTCTACCATACCTCCATTGGTAGCTTCTACCTGGGT
>JAUWLN010000076.1 GCA_030613665.1 Dehalococcoidia bacterium | reverse complement strand
AACCATATTGGTTTCAATGTCGGCAAACCACGCCTGCCCCTCACCGAAGCTGACGAAAAATCAGCCGCCTTCATCAGAGACACTCTGAAGAATTATCACATTGACCTGCCGGTATAGGATTAGGATTACCACTGCCTACGACTAATGAAACTCCACCCTCAAAAATAAATGAGGCTAGTAGACATTATTTATTGACCCCATCCCCCTTTGTTCCCCTTCCCCTTATCAAGGGGAAGGGGGAGGGAGTTATATAAGAGAGGCTTCGCCTCTCTTTGACTCTCCTTTAGTATCCACCTCCTTAAAAAGGAGCGGGGGAAAGTATTTATAGAAGAGGGGCTAGCGCCCCTCTTAAACACTCCTTTTATACCTTTATTCAGTCTATTTCATACTTAACAGGTATTCTTTAAGCCACTTCAAGGCAGCTTCCGCGGCGTCCTGCTTGTTCTGTTCGCGGTTGCCCGAGAAGTTATGCTGCCGACTGTACGTTTCGTCTTTAACGGACAGCCCGAGGTAGAACAGGCCTGCCGGCTTTTCTTGAGTAGCCCCACCCGGCCCGGCAACCCCGGTATCCGCGAGGCACACGTCCACCGCCAGCAGCTTCCGGCCCCCCTTCGCCATCTCCTCGGCCACCTGAGCGCTTACGGCGCCATGCTGGTCAATGGTCGCCTCATTCACACCAACTATCCGGGCCTTCGCCTCGTTGCTGTAAGCGATGACCGAACCCTTGTAGTAATCTGAGCTTCCAGGGACATTGGTTATGCGATGGGAGATGAGCCCGCCCGTGGCGGATTCAACAGCCCCCAGCGTCATGCCCTTTTGGCGCAGTAAAGCGCCGATTTCCTGCTCAATGATGGACATATCTGTTTTCCTTTACCTTAATGTTCCGGCACGGTCTTGTTCATTCCCCAATTATATAATAAACTAGGCTTAACGGATAAAAAAACATCAGGAGGATACGAAATGGGTCTAACAGCTGTTATTCTGGGCATCATCGGTGCGCTCAGTGCCGCAATGGGCATTGTGACCGCCGCCGATGTAATCGCACCAATTATGCCCCAATTTACCTGGACTTTCTGGTTCTCGTTTTCGGGGCTTTTAGTTCTGGGCGCCATCGCCTTCAGCGTCGGCCGCGGCTATTATGAATAATGTATATCTTTCCTGACGAAATATATTAAGAAAAAATGCGAGGTTTCAGGCTATGGGTATGATACGTGGTGACGATTATCGGGAGAGCTTGCGCCGGGTCAAGCCGGAGATTTACTTTATGGGAGAGAAAATCGATAGCGTGGCAGACCACCCCGCCTTTATCCCCCATATAAATGCCGTCGCCCTGACCTATGACATGGCGTGGGCACCCGAATTTGAAGAACTGCTGACCACCAAATCCCACCTGACGGGAGAGAAAATCAACCTTTTCACCCATGTGCATCAGGGCACCGATGACCTGATACAGAAAGTGAAAGCCCTCCGCGCCCTGGGTCAACAGACGGGAAGCTGCTTTGCCCGCTGCGTCGGCCACGACGCGCTGAACGCCATTTACTCGGTAACCTTTGACATGGATAAAAAGAACGGTACCGAGTACCATAAGAGGTTTGTCAATTTCCTGAAAGAAATACAGAAAGAGGACCGGTTCATCTCCGGAGCCATGACCGACCCTAAAGGCGACCGCAGCCTCTCACCCAGCCAGCAGGCTGACCCCGACCAGTACGTCCGTGTCATTGAAAAGAAAAAGGACGGCATCGTGATACGCGGTGCCAAAGCGCATATCACCGGCGCCGTCAACGCCCTCGGCCATCTGGTAATGCCGACTGTTTCTATGAAGGAGGCGGATGCCGACTACGCCGTATGTTGTTATGTGCCGGTCGATGCCCCCGGACTGGTCCACATATTCGGTCGCCAGACCAACGACGACCGGAAATGCGGCGGCTGCCTTATGGACCAGGGCAACCCGGAATACGGTATCGTCGGCGGGGAGGCGCTGGTCGTCTTTGAAGATGTCTTCGTTCCCTGGGAACAGGTATTCATGTGCGGCGAATATGACTTCGCCTTTGAGCTTGTCGAGCGCTTTGCCACCGCCCACCGGCAGAACTACGGCGGCTGTAAGGTTGGCCTGGCCGATGTTTTAACCGGCGCCACGTACGCGCTGGCCGAGGCGCAGGGTACGGCGAACGCCTCGCATATCAGAGACAAACTTGTGGAGATGGTGCACCTTGCCGAGACACTCTACTGCTGCTCCATCGCCTGCTCCTGCCAGGGATACGCCCTGCCGGCGGGCAACTTCATGGCCGACCCGCTTCTCGCCAATATCACCAAGCTCAATGTCACCCAAAATGTTTACGAGATGGGCAGGCTTGCCCAGGATATTGCCGGCGGTCTGCTGGCGACCCTACCTTCAGAGGTGGATTGGGGCAATACCAAAGTCGGCAAATATGTGGACAAGTACAACAAAGGTGCCACCGATGTGCCCGCCGAGACCAGGATGCGTCTGCTGAGGCTGATAGAGGGCATGACCTGCGGCACCGCCCTCGTGGAATCAATGCACGGCGCCGGTTCGCCGCAGGCGCAGAGAATTATGATTATGCGCCGCTCTAACTGGGAGCGCAAGAAGCGGCTGGCGCAGAAGCTGGCTAAAATCGGAGAGCAACCGAAACTGGTGTGAACAACCGAGAATGAAGGTGGCAGTCAAATACTGTGGCTCATGTAATCCGGAGATTGAGCTTGCTGACATTGGCCATAAGATAGAAGAGGCGCTTCAGGAAGCGCCCGATATCAACGTTGTTTCACGAAGAAGCAAAGCCATAGACGTCATGGTCATCCTGTGTGGCTGCCCCAGAGCTTGCGGCAATAAGAAGCGCACCAGGAAAAGAGCCGGTCATTGCATTGTCGTCGCCGGCGAATCGGTCGACCTTGTACCCGTCGCGGAAAAAGATTTGCCCGCTCAGGTAATACAAAAGGTAAAATCCCTTGCCTCCACCAAAAGCTAGCTCAAGCCCCGTAATCCGGTGCCGGCCCGACGAGCTCACCGCCGTCAACGACGATGACTTCCCCGGTAATGTAGCTTGAGGCATCGGAGGCGAGAAAAAGCGCCGCCCCGGCAATGTCCTCAGGCACCCCGATGTAGCCCAGCGCCTTGCTTTTTGCCGACACCTCACTCTTCACCGGGTCCTTCCACAATGCCTCGCTCAGCCTGGTCTTGACCACGCCCGGGGCAATTGCATTCCCCCTTATTTTGTGCTGGCCCCACTCTTTGGCCAGTACCCGTGTGAGCATAATCAGGCCTGCCTTGGTCACGCTGTAAAAGCCAAGCTCGCTGGGAGCTATGCCCATAATCGAGGCGATATTAACAATGCTGCCGCCACCCTGCTCTTTCATCACGCCAGCGACCATCTGGCTCAGTAAAAACGGCCCCTTGAGGTTGACGTTCAGGGTCACGTCCCAGGCCCATTCTTCTGCCTCCAGCAGTGGCCCGGCGTACGGATTGGTGCCGGCGTTGTTGACCAGGATGTCTATTTTCCCCCACTCCCCTTTTACCCTGTCCACCAGAGCTTTCGACTCTTCACCCCTGGCAACGTGGCTGGCCACCGCCAAACTTTTTACGCCCTTCTGCTTGAGCTCCACGGCCACTGGTTCCAGGTCAGGCAGCTTCCGGCCGCTGATGGCAACATCGGCGCCGGCATCGGCAAAGGCCAGCGCAATGGCGTGGCCGATGCCCCGGCTGCCTCCGGTGACCACTGCCACCTTACCTTCCAGTGAAAATCGGGACAGGTCCATACCCGTTACTCTCCTTTTTGTCTGGCGCGCTTCTTTCGGCGGCGCCACCAGGCGAAGTACAGTATCACGCCGATTGCTATCCATACCGGGCTGAAAATGCCGAGCCAGATAAGAATATTGGCCAGCGCCCGCCCGAAAGTGACCAGCCCACTCCAGGCGCCACCAACGACGTTGCCGGCGCTCCAGCCGGGCAGTACCGTGATGTATTCACTCCTCTTTTCTATATCCTGGTTGCCGCGGTCGTCAGTGACTGTCAGGCTAACCGTATAGTTTCCCTTTGACTTGTACTTATGTCTCGGGTTGTTATCGGTGCTGGTAGTGCCATCGCCAAAGTCCCACTCATAGCTGTAAGGTCGGACGCCGCCGCCCACATCACCATCAAAGCGAATCTCCTCTCCCTCTTTCGCCGTAACTTTATTGGCGCTCAACCATACCTCAAGCTTGGACTGCTCCAGCATGACCTGAATGAGCGACATCGCCGAGGTACGCTCCAGGTACTGCATGCGTCCCTTGGTCCGCTCGATGTCCTGCTGTACTCTGGACAGCTCGCGCTGGACATTGAGGATGTCCTCTACCTTCTCCGTTTTCTCCATGAGTTTCAGTAACTGCGCCTCGGTGGCCTCCATGCTGCGGAGCGTCGCCTCAAGGTCCACGTACTCCTCGGTAACGTCCTGTGCTGACGTGGTCTCGGAGTTCACCTCCACGGCCATGCTGCGCAGTATGCTCACGGCATAGTTGAAATCGTCCGACGGCACGCGTATGGTTATTTGCCCGACAACGCGCTCGCCCTCTTTCCAGCTGCTGGAATTGACCACGTAGCCTTCCCGGTCCTGAGCAAGTTGTGTGATTTTATCTATGGTATCGCGGACATCGTCCACCACCAGCTGCATGTTGGCGGTGCGTATTATCATGCGGTCGGCATTAATGGATTGGTCTCCCCCGTTCACCGGTGACGGCGCTGGTGCCTCCGCAGGGGCCGGCATAGTTATTACCTTCCCCTCTTCCTCTCCACTCACCCCGGGTGGTAGCGGTGGCATCTCTATTACTGGTGCCGGGGCCGGGGTTGGTCGCGGTGCCGGTGAAGGCTCCGGGGCCAGTAATGGGGCTGGTGCGGCACAGGCAATTAACGCCACGGCCAGCATTATCAAAGCCGAAACTACCAATAATCTTTTCATAAAAACCCCTTGGTTGCTCTATTCAGAATATAAAACGAAATCAAGAGCAAAAGGTTATCATTTATGGAAAGCATCCCAGCTGACAGCTGCTTAGTTTTACTGACAGTCGATCGGCGGCATCGCCGACGTCACGGGGGCTGACTTTCATCTCCTTGGCAATCTTGAAAGCGACGGCGCAGGGCAGTTGTCCATCCACCAGCGATGACTTTATCTTTTCCTCCAGTTTGTCTTCCACGGGGTAGTCCTCCATTTTTATAATCTAAATTTTATATTACCACGTTTCTTTGTTTTGATAACAGATTAGCCGGCGCTTTTTCAGGTATCGCTATCACTCCATAACCGGGAGCATTTCCCTCAGGATGAGACGCAGATTGCCGATGTAATCCCTGGCCAGCGAGTCAATCAGCACCACCTTGCCGCCGATTGCCTCGGCGATTACTTCAGCGCTCTTCGGGTTAAATTGCGGCTCGGCAAAGATAACTTTGATATCATGCGCCTTTGCCTTTTCGATGAGGCGCACCAGGCTGGCCGCGGTGGGTTCCTTCCCTTCCTCTTCAATGGCTATCATTTCCAGGTTATATTCGCTGGCAAAATAGCCGAACGCCGGGTGGTAGACCATAAACCGCCGATTTTTCACCTCTGTCAGGCCGTCTCTCATTTTACGGTCAATTTCAGTCAGCTGCTGCAGATAGTCGTCCCTGTTCTGCTCGTAATAGCCCCTGTTTCCCGGATCTATTTCAACCAGTCCATCGCAGATGTTACGCACCATTATCTGTGCATTCAGCGGAGACATCCAGATATGAGGGTCCATACGGCTGTGATTTTCGTGCTCTCCCTCATGTTCGCCTTCTGCCTCTATTTCCTGAAGCTTTGCCCCCTTCGAGCAATCCACCACTGTCATTCCTTTATTGGCCGCAATCAGTTTGTCCAGCCAGACAAGCTCGAATTCTACCCCCGAGCCCACCTTGGCATACATTTCCGCCTCCGCCAGTGCCGCCATCTGCACTGGTTTTGGCTCGTACGTATGAGGGCTTGCCCCCGGCGGTACCATAACCGTCACGCTGATCTTTTCCCCTCCCACATTTTCCACAAACTCGGCCTGCGGTAGAACCGTTACCACCACCCCCACCTTTTCGTCCTTTTCCTCTTCAGGGGCACAGGACAGGACAATAAACATCAGCCCGGTCGCTAATATACAAGCGATAATGGTCTTCGTTCTCTTTAGCACTTTTTCATGCCCGGTTAATCCAGCAATCTTTACCATTATAACTTCTTTTAATCTGAAATGCCTTGCTGGAATTGAGCGATGATTTTAGCTTAATATTAACGCGGAAACTTTAAACAGTGTGAAAATAACAGTAAAATAGAGACATCCCTGATGAAATAAGAGAGATAGCAATGATTGCAGTAATTGATTACGGTGCCGGAAACCTGCGCAGCGTGGCCAATGCCATCACCACACTGGGCTATCAGCCAAAGATAACCAGCCGTGCCGGTGACGTACAAAAGGCTCAAGTGGTTATTCTGCCCGGCGTTGGTGCTGCCGGAGATACCATGGAAAGCCTCCGGAACCTGGGATTGGTAGACCCGATAAAGCAGTTCATTGCCGATAACCGGCCTTTCTTCGGTGTCTGTATCGGACTGCAGGTGCTCTTCGCCAGCACCGAGGAAGGCGGCGGACATGACTGTCTCGGGATCATTTCCGGCCGGGTAAAAAAACTGCCCGAAGGACAGAAGGTACCCCATATGGGGTGGAATCAGGTAAAGCAGTGCGTGAGCCACCCGGCATTTGAAGGTATCCCCGATGAATCGAATTTTTACTTCGTGCACAGCTATTACGGTGAGCCAGAGGACAAATCTCTGGTAGCCGGTGAAACAGAATACGGGGTCACGATGGGCAGCGTCATCGCGCGTGGCAATTTGCTGGCGACGCAGTTCCATCCGGAAAAGAGCGGCGACCTCGGGTTAAAAATGTACGACAATTTTTTCCGGCACGCGCTGTCCGGAAAAAGCCCATAATCGGTAAGAAAGGCGGAATGGCTAACGGCGAGGAGATGATTTCCTGTGCTTACTAAACGCATTATTCCCTGCCTAGATGTTAAAGACGGGCGGGTAGTCAAAGGTACGAGCTTTATCCAGTTGCGTGACGCCGGCGACCCCGTAGAACTGGCTGCCTTCTATTACCAGCAGGGCGCTGATGAACTTGTCTTTCTCGATATCAGCGCCACGCCGGGGGGCCGTGACACGCTGGTCGACGTGGTAGAGCGCATTTCGGAGCAGGTGTTTATCCCGCTTACCGTCGGTGGCGGCCTGCGCACCACGGATGACATGCGCCGCCTGCTGAAAGCGGGTGCGGATAAAATTTCCATAAACACGGCAGCGGTTCTTATCCCGGAGCTGATACAGGATGGGGCCGAAAAATTCGGCAGCCAGTGCATCGTCGTAGCCATAGATGCCAAGCGCCTGGAGAACAATCCCAAACCCAGATGGGAGGTCTATACGCACAGCGGCCATCAGCCATCAGGCAGGGACACCGTTGATTGGGCAGTGCGTGCCGTTGAAATGGGAGCGGGTGAAATACTGCTGACCAGCATTGACGCCGATGGTCACCGTGCCGGCTATGACATTGACCTCACCCGCGCCATCTCTGAAATCGTTACTGTGCCGGTTATCGCCAGCGGCGGCGCCGGATCGATGGAAGACCTCTACCACGCGCTCGTTGCCGGCAAGGCGGATGCCGTGCTGGCAGCCAGCATTTTCCATTACGGCACTCATTCCATACCGGAGACCAAGAGGTATCTGATAAAAAAAGGCATACCAATAAGAATTGAGGCTTAAAGTTCAGCCAACTCTACTACTAACTTATGGTATAATTACAGCAAGTTGTTACTACTTCAGGGAGCAGGAGGGATTCATGGCTGATAAGAAAAAAAATGATGCAAAAGAACGCGTGCTCAACATGGTTAAAGAGCATGATATCAAATTCATCCGGCTGTGGTTCACCGATATCCTCGGTTTCCTGAAGAACTTCGCCATAACGGTCGAGGAACTGGAGGGCGCTCTCGAGGAAGGAATGGGCTTTGACGGCTCCTCGATTGAGGGTTTTGCCAGAATCGATGAAAGCGATATGATAGCGCTGCCCGACCCTGACACCTTTCGTATGCTGCCCTGGCGGTCCCAGGAGCACACTGCCGTGGCGCGCATGTTCTGCGATGTCATGAAACCGGGCGGCGAGCCGTTTGATGGTGACCCGCGATATGTCCTGAAGCGGAACCTGAAGCGGGCATCGGACCTGGGCTATATCTACTACGTGGGGCCCGAACTTGAGTTTTTCTACTTCCGCGACTCCCAGGGCACGGAGTTTTTGGACCGGGGAGGTTATTTCGACCTGACGCCGCGGGATGCCGCCACCGATATGAGAAAGGATACCGTTCTTACCCTTA
>JAUWLN010000125.1 GCA_030613665.1 Dehalococcoidia bacterium | reverse complement strand
GGTGAGGATGTCGGCTATGACCGTAAGGGTATCCTGGAGAAGGGTGGTGTGGCAGACCTGGAGATGACCATCCACTTCGACCATATCTTCGGGGATGCTGATACTCCCATGGATGACGATTTGAACGTTAGCGCCCTCGGCTTCGACCCGTTTGCCGATGTTGCCGAAGGTGGGCAGGTAGACCTGGATATGTCTGAGCTTCACCTGGGTCACGTTGGCGAAGGCCATTGCTATTGTGAGTGTCATTAAGCATTTGATTCGGAAGGGGGCTGCCGCTAGCGGCAGCCCTTGGATTCGGGGAGGTCGTGCTATGCGTATCAAGTGGAGGGTTATCGCATCCCTTACTGGCATCCTTGTCCTTGGACTTGCTCTGCCGGTTAAGGTATTTGCCCATGGCGCCAGCATCGAGTATGAGGTCAGTACGGTGATTGAGCTTGTCGCTACCTATGATAGCGGCGAGCCGATGGCTGGTGCCCAGTTCGTCGTCTATGCGCCGGATGACCCGGCTACCCCCTGGCTGACCGGGGTGTGTGATGACGAAGGCCGTTTTAGCTTTGCCCCGGACAGCTCCAGGCCGGGCACCTGGGATGTCCAGGTGCGCCAGGCGGGTCACGGTGATATTGTTCATATCCCTGTCGGTGGAGATGCTGTGGCGGTGGGTGGTGGTGGCGGCTATAGTAAGCTTCAAATCGGGTTGATGTCAGCCGCCGTGGTCTGGGGCAGTGTTGGGACGGCGCTCTATTTCTCACGGAAGAGGAAGGCCTAGTGCATATCCCTGATGGTATCCTGCCTATCTCGGTGAATGCCGGTGGGTATGCGGCTACCGCCGCCGTCACCTGGTATTCAATTCGTAAAATCAAGCAAAAAGAAAACCCCCGTGAGGGTATTCCCAAGGCTTCGCTGCTTACGGCGGCCTTCTTTGTCGTCTCCTGGATTCATATCCCGGTGCCGCCGACCAGCGTTCATCTGGTGTTGAACGGTCTCCTGGGCGCTCTACTGGGCTATTACGCCTTCCCGGCTATCCTCATCGGGCTGTTCTTCCAGGCGGTAATGTTCGGGCACGGCGGCCTGACTACCCTGGGAGTAAACGCAGTGATAATGGGACTGCCGGCGATACTGGCCTACTACATATTCCGTCTGCGTAAGCTCGGGGGTAAAGAGAGCCCGAAGAAAGACGGTGCCTTTGGCTTCCTGGCTGGCGTTGTTGCTATCGGCGTCTCGGTAGCCATCTTTGTCGGCATTCTGGTCACTAATCTGCCGGCTGATTTTATCAGTGCCGCAGCCGAGCGGGCGGCAATCTACACCCTGGCAATCGCCCACCTGCCGCTATTAGGCATTGAGGGCGCCATAACAGCACTTTTGGTCGTCTTCTTAAGGCGGGTGCGGCCAGGAATTCTGGATGGCGTATGAAGCTGGGACTGGATGAATATATCAACCTGGACTCCCCATTCCATCGCTGGGAAGCAAGATACAAGCTAATCGGCCTTATTACTCTGATATTTGCTTTCTCCTTTGTCCGTGACCTGCGTATGCTGCTGGCCATGGTGGGTGTTACCGTCGTCATCTACGTTATCTCCAGGCTGCCTGCCTCTTTCATTCTGAGGCGGTTGCGCTTCCCCTCCTTTTTCCTACTGGCCTTAGTCCTTACCCTGCCTTTCCTGTCCGGCCAGACCGTTGTCCTGAGTATCGGACCCCTTGATGTGCATCGGGAAGGACTGCTTGCCGTAGCCTTGATTGCGATTAGGTTTATCTCCATCCTGACTATCGCCCTGGTCCTCTTTTCCACTACCCCCCTCTTGACGACGATAAAGGCAATGCGGGCGCTGGGTCTGCCCGGTATTATGGCTGATATGGCGCTGCTTGCCCTGCGCTACATTCAGGAGATTGGCCAGGACCTTAACAAAATGCAGACGTCGATGAGGCTGCGTGGCTTTCGTAAACGCCGTCTCAGTCCTTATGGGCTGCGCACCCTGGCCTGGCTGGGCGGCAGTATTCTGGTGCATAGCTATGAGCGGTCGGAGTGGGTATACAAGGCGATGATTCTGCGTGGTTATGGCCACGCCCCCCACCCCCGGGCTGAATTTCAGACCTGCCGCCGTGACGTGGTTACTCTCGGCATTGTTCTTCTGATTGCCGCCGGATTTATCACCGGTGATATCCTGTTTGGACACGGGGCAAACGCTCTGCTACAATAGCGAAACGATGACTGATAGAGAATCTGACATAACACTATTAACGGAGGAGATGGTCGAACCGGCGCTCTCTGTTTCCGGGTTGTGCTTCTCCTATCCGGACCGGCCTAATGTCCTGAACAACATTACCCTTACCGTGATGCCGGGAGAGAGGGTTGGTTTAATCGGCCCCAACGGAGCGGGTAAGACCACCTTCTTCCTCAGTCTCTGCGGGGTGCTGAAGCCGTCAGCCGGGGAGGTTGTCCTCCTGGGTAAGCCGGTGGTGAACGGTGATTTTCGCCCTGATGTCGCCCTTGTCTTTCAGAACCCTGACGACCAGCTGTTCTGCCCTTCGGTGTGGGATGACGTCGCCTTTGGTCCGCAGAACACCGGGCTGTCCAAGGACGAGGTCGAAAAACGGGTAAGGGAGGCCCTGGCCACAGTGGAAGGGACCGAACTCGCTGAGAGGCCTGTCCACCACCTCTCGGAAGGGGAGAAGAGGATAATCTCGGTGGCCGGTGTACTGGCGATGCATCCGCGTTTGATAATCTATGACGAACCCGGTGCCAATCTTGATATCCGCTCGCGCCGCCGCCTCATCCGTCTTCTGCAGGGGTCCACAGAGACTATTCTGGTTGCCTCCCATGACCTTGAGCTTATTCTGGAGGTATGTAACCGTGTCGTGCTGATGGATGGTGGTGGCATCGTTGCCGACGGAGACCCCCGCACGGTCATGGGTAATGTAGAATTGATGGAAGCCCACGGACAGGAAAAGCCCCACTCCCTCCTGCCGCACCAGGTGCCGCACCAGTATTCCTGCCGTCCCACAATTGTGCGGAACGTCTAAACAGCTGCTTGATCATTAGGCCGGCCAAGTAATCAGAGGCAGCATCACTAGGTTCCGGAAATCTGTAGGAGACCCTAACAAAAGTTCGATTCAGCCGTTATAAGTATCGAGCATCACCAGAGATATTAGCTTGAGGTAAATAGAATGAAAAGAGCATCTATTTTCGTAATACTGTTGGTCGCAATACTCGGTTTAACCGCCTGTGCTCAACCGGTATCAGGTGAGGTAATTCGGTCAGAGAAGCAGCGGGTGACTTCGCCGGATGTGAGCGAAGCCGATCTGGCCGCTCTAGTCGATGGAAACAGCGCCTTCGCCTTTGATTTGTAGCAGGTGCTAAGAGAAGAAGACGGTAACCTGTTTTATTCGCCCTACAGCATATCGCTGGCACTGGCGATGACCTACGCCGGCGCTCGCAGTGAGACCGCGCAACAGATGGCGGATACCCTCTACTTTAGTCTTCCCCAGGCTCGTCTGCACCCAGCCTTCAATAGTCTGGATATCGAGCTGACTCAGCGTGGTGAAGGTGCCCAGGGTAAGGATGGCGAGGGTTTTCGGCTGAACATCGTCAACGCCATCTGGGGACAGAAGGACTACAAATTTCTTGCTGAGTTCCTTGATGTGTTAGCTGAGGACTACGGTGCCGGGTTGAGGATTCTTGATTTTGCGGGCGCACCGGAAGAGTCCCGCATCACTATAAACAACTGGGTTGGCGACCAGACAGAAGGACGAATCGAAGACCTGATTCCACAGGGTCTGATAAACGCACTGACCCGCCTTGTCCTCACCAATGCCATCTACTTCAACGCAGCATGGCAGTATCCCTTTGAAGAGGATGTAACCGATGACGGCACTTTCTACCTACTCAAGGGAAATGAAATCACTGTACCGATGATGAGGCAGACTGAATCATTTGGCTATGCTGAGGGCGATGGCTATCAGGCAATTGAACTGCCATATGATGGCCGTGAACTTTCAATGGTAATCTTGCTTCCCGCACGAGGCCAGTTTGAATCATTCGAAGTGTCACTGGATGCACAGCAAGTAGATGCAATCCTGGGAAGCCTGGAGCAAAGGGAAATAAACCTGACGATGCCCCGATTTGAATTCGAGTCAGACTTTGGTCTGAAGGAGGCTCTCACAGCATTGGGTATGCCAGTTGCCTTCTCGGGAGGTGCGGACTTCTCTGGCATGACGGGTAAGCGTGACCTGTTCATTGCAGATGTAATTCACAAGGCATTCGTCTCTGTAGATGAAGCTGGTACAGAAGCAGCAGCAGCCACCGCCGTGGTAATGGAGCTAACAGCGCTTCCAGATATGCCTATCGATGTCAACGTTGACCACCCCTTTATCTTCTTGATTCGCGATATCGAGACTGGAGCAATACTGTTTGTTGGGCGTGTGGTAAACCCGAGTGCCTAGCGGAAGGCAGAACTTTTGAGCTGGCTTTTAGCCTTGCTAGCTAGGAAGATTTGCCGTCACAACTGTCTCAAAATCTGCCTAGCTTACACTTTCCGATGGAAAGTTGAGGTATGGGATTTCTCAGCTTATAATTGAGAAACCGCCGATGAAACAATCACAGATAGAAATCAACGAACAGTTCAGGCATGCCCTCGAAATAATAGGGGACACCGATAGGAACGTTTTCATTACGGGTCGTGCCGGTACAGGGAAATCGACGTTATTAGAATATTTCCGCAACACCACGAAGAAGAATGTCGTGGTACTGGCGCCCACCGGCGTCGCCGCCCTCAATGTCAAAGGGCAGACCATCCATTCATTCTTCCGGTTCAAGCCCGGCATCATCCCTGACCGAGTGAAAAAGCTACGCTCTTCTAATGATAAGAAGAGTGTCTATCGCAATCTGGATATTATTGTCATTGATGAAATCTCCATGGTGCGGGCCGACCTGCTGGATTGCGTAGACCGGTTCCTGCGGCTGA
>JAUWLN010000173.1 GCA_030613665.1 Dehalococcoidia bacterium | reverse complement strand
GGCTATCCCTGTCAGAGCGAGTACGAGAAGGTGGACTGTTCCGACCTGCTCAAGAAATAATCCGTGCAGTCACCGCGCCGGCCAGGTCTATGGCCTGGCGCACGGCAGCTTCGATGCCGATTTCCCCGGCACTGACAATGGATACCCTATCTTTCATTTTAATTGCCGGGCACTCGTTTTCCGCGGATTGAGGATGGCCTGTTGTCGGCCGTGTCGTGTTATAATCTAACAGTGCGTGCGAGGGATGCAAATGGATGAAAAAACCCTGGAAATACTGGAGTTTTCACAGATAACGACAATCCTGGCGGGTTACACCTCTTTTTCGGCCAGCCGCGACCTGGCATTGGGGTTGAAGCCGCTGACTGATTACGAACAGATTGCGCTGCGGCTCGGACAGTTCGCAGAGGCACGGCAGCTCCTTGACCTGGAACCGGGCTTTTCCATCGGCGGCGTTTCGGATATACGGGAAGCCGTAAAGATGGCGTCGCTGGAGGGAATCCTCGAGCCGAAAAGCCTGGTCGAGCTTCAACAGACTCTCGCCGCCATGCGTCAGACACGCAGCTACCTGCGCACGGTGTCCGAAGAACTGCCCCTGCTCTGGAAGATTGCCAGCGACATAGTAGAACTGCGTTCAACCGAGAAGGAAATCGCCCGCTGTATTTCCCCCAGTGGCGATGTGCTCGACCGGGCATCACCGGAACTGGCCGCAACCAGGAGGCAGCTAAGAGAGGAACGGGAGCATTTGTGGAGCCGTCTGGAGGCAATCATAAGGTCGCCGCGCGGAAACAAGATAATCCAGGAACCGATAATCACCGAGCGGGAAGGCCGGTACGTTATCCCGGTCAGGGTGGAGATGAGAAAGGAAATAAAAGGCATCACCCACGACGTGTCCAACACCGGGGCTACCGTATTTGTGGAACCATGGTCGACCATGGAGCTGGGGAATACCGTCCGTGAGCTGGTAAATGAGGAAAAGCGTGAGGTGGAAAGAATACTGCGGAAGCTCAGCGCCGGGGTGGGCGGATATGAGACAGAGCTTTCTCTAAGCATCGAAAGGGTGGCGGAGCTGGACCTGGCACTGGCCAAAGCAAGGTATGCCCGCGTGGTGAGAGCCTGCGAGCCGGTACTTATAGATATCAACGGGGCGAAAAAAGAAAGCACTGAGAAGGCGGCGATAAGACTGGTTGAAGCCAGGCACCCTCTGCTCGAGGAGAAGGCAGTGCCGTTATCGCTGGAAATGGGCCGTGATTTCTCCATCCTGGTCATTACCGGCCCCAATACCGGCGGCAAAACGGTGGCGCTCAAAACAATCGGGTTGTTCAGCCTGATGGCACAGGCCGGTATACCTGTTCCCGCTTCGCCGGAAACATGCCTGCCCGTTTTCGATGGCGTCTTTGCCGATATCGGTGATGAGCAGAGCATCGAGCAGACGCTATCTACTTTCAGCTGGCATGTCGGCAATATTGTCCGTATTATACGGAATGCCACTCCGTGCAGCCTGGTGCTCCTCGATGAACTGGGGACAAGTACCGACCCGACCGAAGGCTCAGCCCTGGCCCGTTCCGTACTGCTTCACTTTCTGGACCGAAAAATCCTGACCGTCGCCACCACTCATTATGGCGACCTGAAAGCATTTGCCCATACCACTTCCGGAGTACAGAACGCTTCCTTTGACTTTGACCCGGCGACATTTGAGCCGACCTATCACCTTACCGTGGGCATACCCGGCGGCAGCAACGCTCTGGCCACCGCCGCGCGACTTGGCGTCCCGCCGGAAATCGTTGACAAGGCCAGGAATATGCTGTCCAAAGGGACTCTGGAGCTGGAATCGCTGCTGGGCGACCTGATGGTTGAGAAGCAGAAAACAGGAGAGCTTCGCACTGCCCTGGAAAATGAGCGAAATGAAGTGGAGGCGCAGAACACCGAGATTAAAAATCGGCTGGAACACCTGAAGGAAGAAGAACAGGCAGTGCTGCAGGAGGCCAGGGACGGGATTGTCAGAGAAGCCGCCGAGCTGCACCGGCAAATTCGCCAGGCAAATTCGGAGCTGCGGCGGGAAATGACCCGCGAGAGGCTCGAACAGGCAAGGAAGGCGCTGGCCGGGGCTCACGAGCAGCTGGGCAGCGAGGCGTGGACGCCAAAGACCGGTGAGTCGGAACCGGCGCAGCGTATTGCAACCGGTGACGTCGTATATTTAAAGGACATCGGGCTGCAGGCCACGGTACTGTCTATTTTTGAAGATACGCAGGAAGTTGAGGTTCAGGCGGGGCAGCTCAAGCTCAAAATCGGTCTGGAGAGCGTCGAAAAGGTGGCCGAGCCAAAGCCAGCGCGTACACGGGGTGCCGTGGTGCGGACGGCAACAAAGGTGATATCGACCGAGCTTGACCTTCGCGGCAAACGGGCCGATGAAGTGGAGGTGGCGCTTGATATCTACCTCAATGATGCGGCGCTCGCCAACCTCGGCGAAGTCCGGGTCGTACACGGCATCGGTGGCGGCACGGTGCGCCAGATTGTGCGGGATTTCCTGGCCGCCCACCCACTGGTCAAGTCCTTCCGCACCGGCAAGCACGATGAAGGCGGCGATGGCGCTACCATGGTCAGCCTGTAGCTCCGCATGACTTCTGTTCATAGTATAAAAAGGATTGCCGGAATTGATATCAGACACATATTATCTGCGTCGCGTTAAAATGCTTGAGCTTCTGGACGAGCTGGAGAATACCGGCGATGCCACGGCCCGCACCGTCTACCTGCCTGCGGGAATGTCTGCAGACGGCATTAAGCAAGTACTGCGGAATGCTGGCAGTAAATCAAACTTCCCAGAAGAACTGGCGGGCATGATTGCCGGTTCAAAAAACGGAGCGGTGCTGTTCTGGGGCGGGGGGAAAAAGCACCTGGTTTCGCCTCCTTTTCCGCTGCGAGAGCAAGCTGTGTCCGGCGGGTTTGCCACCGGTCCACTGGCCAATCTGCTCAAGGTTGATTACACGATTGGCCTGATTCTGGTGCATCTTGGTGCCTATGCTGTGGGGCTGTGCCGGGGTGAGAAGCTCGTTACGAGCAAGGTGGGGACGGGACTGGTGCACGGAAGGCATAAAAAGGGCGGTTCCTCGCAGCAGCGATTTCAGCGGCGTCGGGAAAACCAGGCGGCGGAATTTCTGGCCAGGGTATGACTTACCGCACGGGAGCAGTGTGAATCGCGGTCTAAACTTATTGACTATGTGGTGTATGGAGGCCCCCGCC
>JAUWLN010000095.1 GCA_030613665.1 Dehalococcoidia bacterium | reverse complement strand
CTGACCCTGCTATCCGAGATGGGCAAATTTGATGAGGGAGCGAAAAAATATGTCATCGAAGGGGTTCAGGGCGTGCTGATGCGGAACATCGAACTGCCCCGGAACGATTATTCGCGCGAGAAAAACAAGCGGGTTATGGATGGGATTAAGCTGCTGAAAAACGATAAAGTGAGCGCGGAGAACGTGTTCAGTCGAATGAGGCGTATCTTCGACCACTATGCGGAGCAAGGTGAACAGCAGCGAGGGCAGGCTTATGAGTCATTGAAAGCCGATGTCGAGGCGAAGATACAGCAGGCGGTGCAGCAGCAGACGGGCTCCCCGGCCAATATGAAAATTAATGTGGAGAGCCAGCCTCAATTCCAGGAGGAATGGCGCCGCATGCTGGCCCAGCTGGATATGCAGTATACAAGTGTCCTCAATGAATATAAACAGGAATTAGCGGCAATAGCATAGAGGAATCAGATGCCTGGCAATGATGACCGAATCGAAAATGCCGTCTGGCGTACCGAGATAATAAGGCTGCCGAAACAGAAACTGGCCACTTTCGGCACGACCAATATCCACTACTACCTGCTTACCGAGCCGGTATATGCGGAGCTGACCCGGGATGTCAATGAGACAGTGGTGAGAGAAGGAAGAGTTATCGCGGAAAAGCCCAGAATTGTCACACCTTATTATCTGTCCCATCTGCAGGGGTTTAGCCAGGAAGCCAGCCATTACCTTGGTGCGCTTGTCAAAACTTACGGCCCCGATGCCCCCGGGCTCTTTTATACCTATCGTAATGAGCCTAAGGAGCTCAATATTATTTCGGAACACTGGCGTACCGTAGCTGACCGGCTGAACGCTGAAATTGATAAACGAGGCGACCCTCTGGCGGCGATTGTAAAAGGCGAGGATGAGCTCTGGGACGTATCATTGCTCAAATTCATCTATGAAGTGGCGAGAGGGGCATTACCGCACCACGTTTCGCAGATGGGAGCGAGGGGGCTGCTGAACATGGATGCCAGCGGTGTACCGATGGATGCCCGATTAAGAATCGAAGAGATGTTTCGTCATGTGCTGCAGGGCAATTTTGACCCGGATGAGCTGAAGAAAGAGCTCGACCGCTGGAACCTTTTTGCCGAGTATGAAGACCGGTTTTTCGCCATTTTCAAAAAGAAATAGGCGGACATAATATGATAGAAAGGACTTGCGGATGGATATTACTTTTATTGAGGCGCGAGACCTGTCCGAAGCCTGGTTCCAGTGCGTCTGCAAAGTGATGACGGACGGCTACGAGTATAAGATTGAACGGGGAAGCTATGCCGACCAGCAGCGGAAAGAACTTGACTTCGCTGTTGTTCAAATTCGCTATCCCGGGACCAGGCCGCTGGTACCGGACGTGCCTCAGGGAGTGCCGCCGCCGAGCACTATGGATTATGTTGAGGAATACCTGCCATACCTGATGACGGCGCATCGTAGAGAGGGAGAGCAGTACACATATGGCCAGTACCTGGAAAAGCAGGTCGCCGAGGTAATCAAAATGTACCAGGAAGACGGCTATAACACCAACCAGGCCTTTATGGCGGTGGGTGACGCGCAGTCAATCTTTCTCTCTGATCCGCCTTGCCTGAGGGCAATAGACACCCGTATCAGGCATAACAAGCTCAATTTTGTAGTCTATTTCCGCTCCTGGGACCTCTGGGCGGGCTTCCCCTCAAACCTGGCCGCAATTCAGCTTTTGAAGGAATATATGGCCAGTGAGGTCGGAGTTGAAGACGGAGAGATAGTTGCCATGAGTAAAGGCCTGCATCTCTATGAGTACTCCTGGGAACTGGCGAAAATCGCCGTGAGAATGGAATGAAACGCGGAGCATTTCTGAGAACAAACGGCTAACTATTCACCACCGAACAAGTTTACATAAATTACCTATCGGCCAGGTCGGTAAATTTGATTCCTCACCGGTACCGTTAACGTAAAGGCAAATCTGAATTGAAAATAGAGCTAGCAGTAATGGCAGGGTTGCTCTCATTTTGCTTGCTCGCTATCGGGTGTGCTGCCACGAAAGATTTCAATAAACAGTTAAGCCAGATTGCCGGGCCTTATCGCTTCCACATTGTGCAATGGGAGGCAAACACCATTTCCAAAGCAGTAAAGCAGGCAATTTGTGAACGGGACAGGACGGAAAGCACCGAAGTGGAAAAGGTGAATGATTATTTTGCTACTGTGGCGCGGATAAAAACCCTGAAATCAGAAATAAAAGCTATAAAAACAGGCAGCAAGACGGGTGAACTGGCCTCATTTGAAGCCGAATTGACCGAGCTGCAACAGAAAAGAGATTCACTGGCGGCCGCGGCGGAAAAAGTAATTGCCAGACAGCTGAAGGATATTCTTTCGCAGCAGGCTATTTATAACCCGCTCGATAAATACGTGAGGTTGAAAGTTAATTTCCCGCCGCTGGATTTCAAGCTGGAAAAACCACCCCATCTGCTGATTATTTCTCCACGGGAAAAAATAGAAAGCATGCGGGAAATCATGCTCCAGCAGGAGATGACGACGGCAGAAATGGAGCAGATTGAGGGAGAGGTCGATAAACTGGGCGTGTCTTCAATTGTGGTGAAGCTCGGTGGATTCGGGGGGACTTACCCAACATTCGTTACCAATGAGGCGAGCCTGCGTTTCACCGTTGATGCAGCGGCAGAAGAATGGCTGCACCAGTACCTGTTCTTCAGACCTCTGGGGTTTCGCTACGCGATGGACGTGCTGGGGGTGAAGCGCAACTATGAGATTGCCACTATGAATGAAACCGTGGCCAGTATGGCCGGCAAGGAAATCGGCGAGAGGGTGGTAGAAAATTATTACCCGGATTTGAGCGCTGATAAGAAACAGGACAAAAAATCAGGGTTTGATTTCGATAATGAGATGCGCGAGATAAGGAGAGCGGTGGATGAATATCTGGCTCAGGGTGAAGTGGAGCGGGCGGAGGAGTTCATGGAAGAGAAGCGACAGTATCTCGCGTCAAAGGGGTACCATATCCGAAAGCTGAACCAGGCCTACTTTGCTTTTCATGGCGCCTATGCTGACCAGCCGACTTCAATCAGCCCAATCGGGGGCGAGATGGAGAGGCTGAGGGAACAGAGCGCGTCATTAAAAGATTTTCTCATGACAGTATCATCCATGACCAGCCGGGAAGACTTGCTGGAAAGCCTGAAGTAATATATTTATGGTATACTGAAGGCGCAAGGTTTGAGCTTGTCCGAGAGGAAAATTTAACATGCCGGAAACATTTTTCTTAAGCCGCTATAAAAGCCCGCTTGGGACCTATCTCACCGCCAGCTCTTCAAGCGGTGTCGTTTGTGTCAAGACTGAGTCCCGAATGACCGTATTGATGGCGCGATGGCGACGGAAAGGCATAAAAGCCAGGGATGCCGACGGTCAGAATGACGGCATAATGGCCGAGCTCGATGCTTATTTTGCCGGTGATTTGCGCGAGTTCAGTATTCCCCTTGACCTTCGTGGCACTGAATTCCAGCGTCGGGTCTGGGAACTCCTCCTGCCTGTACCGTATGGCGAGACCAGGTCGTACGGCCAGATAGCCAACGCCCTGGGCCGACCCAAGGCCAGCCGCGCTGTGGGACAGGCCATCGGCACCAATCCGGTGGCAATTATCGTACCCTGCCATCGTGTTATCGGCGCCAGCGGCGGACTGGTTGGCTATGGCGGCGGGCTGCACCGAAAGCAGGCGCTCCTCGAACTGGAGGCCGGACACCCCGGTAAACGCTGACTTCCTCCACAAGTTTAAAGCAGGGAAAACGTTATCTCTTCACCGGTGATAAACTCAAGCAGTGCCGGGCGCTCTTCTTCCATGTTAGCTTTGACTGCCCTCCGGAAGGCCGGGGCAATGTCCTCAGGTTTTTCCACCCTCTCGCCATAACCGCACATGGCACGCCCCATATCGGCATAGTTGCCGCTGAGGTCCCGGCAGCCGTACAGCTCCTGCGAGACTGGCATGGCAGGCGTCTCAATGGCCATGGTAGAGTTATTCAGTACGACGGTGATAATCGGTATTTTGTTCCGCGCCGCGGTCTCAAAATCTGTTCCCACCATGCCGAAGGCGGCATCGCCCATAAAATTGATAGCCACCTTGTCCGGCTTGGCCAGCTTGGCCCCCATGGCGAGGCCAAGGCCGGTGCCCAGTCCGTGTGACTTGCCCCAGCCGAGCTAGCTGCGGGGAACGGTCGCCGGGTAAAATGGCACCAGCTGGTCGCGGGGACTGCCGGCGTCATGCGTAACGATGGCATCTTTCGGGTCGATGGTGTGCATGATCTCCCATATGATCAGGTATGCGTTGAGGGGCCCTTCATCCGAGGTGAGCTTGACCTGCCATCCCTTCATCCACTCTTCTTTTATCTTCTTAATTTCGTGCGCCACTTTGCCATCGCCTTTTTGTCCCTGCTTGCCCAGGCGCTCTTTCATTGCCTCGATGAATTGCCGGAGCACCAGTTTGGCATCGCCAATGATAGGGTAGTCAGCAAAATAGTTTCTATTGACATCATCGGCATCTGCCGTGGCGTGAATAATCGTTTTTCCCGCTGGTATCTTGGCCGACATGAAGTGGCGGGAAAAGCTGCAGCCGATGCCTAATATCACATCGCTCTGGTCCAGGAAATGGCGCACCGGTTTGGTCATAACACGGGAACCTGTTCCCAGAGAGAGCGGGTGGTTTTCCGGAAAGACGCTCTTCGCCAGCAGTGTGGTCATCACCGGTGCCTGCATTAGCTCGGCAAGCTCTATGAGTTCGTCCCATGCTTCAGCGTAGAGCACTCCTTGGCCAGCGTGGATAATCGGGCAACGAGCCTCTGACAGTACCCGGACGGCTTCATCGATATCATGCGGGTCGCCGGCGGCGCGGGATGACTGGACCGGGCGATAGTCGAAGGGCTCTATTTCCTGATCGGCGACATCAGCAGGTATTTCCAGCATTACCGGACCCGGCTTGCCCATGCGCACCATAGAGATAGCGCGCTGCATGGCTTCCGGTATCTGTTCGGCCAGATTGACCTGCTCTATCCATTTTGTTACCCCTTCGTAGCTGCGAGTGGAATTGAAGTAGGGTTTTACCCAGGAGCTGTCCCGGGCGTGACCCAGCGGCAGCAGGAGTACCGGTACCGAATCGGAATAAGCCGTAGCCACTCCTGAAAAGGCATTTTCCGCTCCCGGCCCATACTGCATGGCAAAGCCACTGAGCCGTTTCCCGGTAGTGACGAGGCTGTACCCGTCAGCGATGCCCACGCCAACACGCTCCTGCCGGCAGACGACGGGGCGCACCCCGACTTGAGCGGAGGAATCAATGATGGCCGTAGTGGGGAAGCAGCTGAGAAACTCAGCCCCCTCACGTTTGAGAATCTCGGCGATGGCGTCAGTAACCTTCACGATAAACTACCTCCATATAAAAATAAAGTAGCGTTCCTAGAGAGAGAAGCCAGACAACACAGCAACTATTTTGCTCAGTTCTGTCCGTCTCCTGGTGTTTTCGCTTGTGTGATTGTACCATATGCACGCGCTGGTTATAAAGTACCAGTTCTTCGGCCGATGTATTTCAGCCGATTGCTGATTCGAAGAGAGCGGCACAATTGCTCAGATGATGTCGTATAATGTAATATCACAACTACAAGGGGGGATAAATCCTTGCAGGAGAGTAGCTCTTGGTAATTATCGTCCTGGTGAAGTACGTGCCGGACATGTTAAGAGTGCGGTTCGATGTTGACCGGGGAAGGGTAGACCGCAGTTCAGCTGACCTTGAAATAAATCCGTTTGACCTTAACGCTCTTGAAGCTGCCGTTCGCATTAAAGAGGAGCTGGGGGGGCAGGTTTTTGTTTTGAGCATGGGCCCCCGGCGCACGGAATCGGCGCTCAAAGACACCCTTGCCAGAGGCGCAGATAGTGCATTTTTGCTGGAAGACAGGAAATTTGCCGGAGCCGATACTCTGGCCACATCATATACAATTGCGAGCGCAGTCAGGCAGCTGGGTCATTTCGACCTCATTCTGTGCGGGGAAAAGACAGTTGATGGGGATACCGGCCAGGTTGGCCCTGAAGTTGCGGAGCATCTGGATATGCCGCACATAGCCTGTGCCTACGAGCTAAATGTCACCC
The DNA here is from genome assembly GCA_030613665.1 of Dehalococcoidia bacterium. Taxonomy (GTDB): domain Bacteria; phylum Chloroflexota; class Dehalococcoidia; order Dehalococcoidales; family RBG-16-60-22; genus E44-bin89. The sequence continues at coordinate 442 of JAUWLN010000095.1, read as the reverse complement.
GTGAGAATGTAACTGCTACCTGTGATATCGGCATGGAACGCTGCACTTTTAAAACCTCCTTCCCGGCATTGATTACGGTAACCAAGGATATAAATATTCCCAGGTTGCCGGCATTCCGGGATAGAGCTAGAGCAAGGCAAATGGCAGTACGGATGATGGGCGCTGCCGCGCTCTCTGGAACTGCTGACGTGGCGCGATTTGGCGTACAGGGCTCACCGACAAAGGTCTACAAAGTTGTGGTCCCTTCAGATGAAGGGAGGAAAGGCAAAATCTTCCGGCAGGCGTCTGATGAGGCCGTGGACGAGGTAGCAGAGCGCATTTGCCATCTGGTGAGCCCGAATAATTGTGCTGGCGATATATAATGAGTGACAACGGAGAGCTGCTGGTTTTTGTCGAACAGCGAGAAGGCGTCATTAATCCCGTATCATATGAATTGCTGGGG
>JAUWLN010000062.1 GCA_030613665.1 Dehalococcoidia bacterium | reverse complement strand
CGCCACAGGCTATAGTCACACGGTGGGACTTAAAGCCGATAGTACCGTGGTCGCCACGGGGAACAATGAAATCGGTCAGTGCGATGTCAGCGACTGGGTGGACATCGCCCAGGTTGCCGGAGGCTGGGGTCACACGGTGGGGGTTAGCTCCGAGGGGACCATGGTTGCCGTGGGATATAAGGACTACGGTCAGTGTGATGTCGGCAGCTGGACGGACATAATTCAGGTCGCCGCAGGCTACGGTCACACGGTGGGGGTTAATTCTGATGGTACCCTGGTCGCCGTGGGATTGAACGACGAAGGACAATGTGATGTCAGCAACTGGGTGGATATCATCAAGGTAGCCACAGGCAGCTATCACACGGTGGAGCTTAATTCCGATGGCACCGTGGTCGCTGCAGGCCTCGAAGTCGAGCTTGCCAAATGGAACCTGGGAAGTACCGCCTTCTACCTTACCATCTCTAGCACCACCGGTGGTGAGGTAACTCGACCGGGTGAAGGATCTTTCTCCTATTATCCTGGTAGGATGCTCAACTTGGAAGCCAAGCCTGGGGATGGCTACCGCTTTGTCAACTGGACTGGCGATTTAGGCACCATTGCCAATGTTAATGCTGCCAAAATCACCATTACCATGAACGACAACTATTCCATAACGGCTAACTTTGAGGAGAAACCACCAGTCAATTGGGCTCTCCTTGGTGGGATTATAGCAGCGGTGGTAGTGGGGCTGGTGATTTTCTTCGTGCGTAAAAAAAGACTTGCCCGGACCAAAGGACGCTGAATTGAGCCCTTTTCCCCTTTGCCTACACCAAATCCTAAACAAAATTCAAAGGTCAAAAATGTAGTGCGAGGCTTTAGTCTCGTGCCAGGGTGGGATTGTACGACCTTAAAAGGTCGCACTACAATTGCGTTTGGAATTTAGCCAATGGGATTGCCACGCACCTTCCAGGTGCTCCCAATGACGCCTTCCTTCATGTCTTTGCGAGACACGCTAGTGCCGAAGCAATCTCACTGGGGGCAGAGATTGCCGCGCTTCGCTCGCAATGACAGGGAAAGGGCTCGCGATGCGGGCAGGTGAGGGGGAAAATAGAGTTGCCCGGTTTTCAAAAAATTGCCCCTTCTGCCTAAATTTTAACGGCATTTTAACATTTATGTGTTACACTTCAAGTATTAAGAAAAGGAGGAGAGTAAAGACACACGAGGGATAAGGTGCTTGACAAAGACTGGCAGGCAAGGTATAAACTAAAGCGGTGTGTTAGGAAAAAAAGGAGGCTCTGGAGGATATGGAGGCAGCCATGGTGACAATGACCATCAGAGTTGGTCGAAAAGTCTAATTTTCAGCTAGTTTTTTGGTCTTCCCTGCTTTGCTTGCTACGACAGGAAACTAAAACAAGGAGACCGGGAAAACGAAAGGAGGTGGTTTATAGGGGTAGTATATGAAGATCGGGATGCTGGAGGCAACTGGAGGTCGACCGGTTTACTACAGCAACCAACAAAGAGTGGCTTGATAAATCAAGCAACTACAAAAATTAAAAGGAGGTTGATACATTGAAAAAGATTATTTTTCTGATTATCGCCAGTCTGCTGGTGATAGGCTTGGTCCTGCCCGGCTGTGAAGGCGAAGAACCGGAACCGGAGAATATTATCAAGATCGCCGTAACTGGACCATTTTCTGACCTTCAGGGTCAAAATCACTGGGACGGCGCCCAAATGGCAGCCCAAGAAATCAACGCCGCTGGTGGGGTAGATGTCGGGGCAACGTCGTATGACGTTGAGGTAATCCAGGTGGAAACCGAAGAAGCCACCGAAGGTGAAGATGGTTCTACTGGCACAACGAATCTCAACGCCATCATAGACGACATCACCTTCTGTGTCGGCGGTTTCCGAACAGAAGTTGTTTCAGTTTACCGCGATGCGGCTATTGACGCAGAGGTGCTGTTCATGAACTGCGGTGCGGCCACAGGGGCTCTACAGTTCAGCGTGGTCACCGACTATGAGACCTACAAGTACTGGTTCAAGGGCACGCCCTACAATGAGACCTTTTTGGTCAAGAGCTGTATCAGGATGACAGCCACAGTCGGTGGAACCCTCAAGGCGACACTGGCAGGTATAGAAGGAATGCATCCGCCTTACGTGCAGGATGCCTATAAAATAAGCCTCGCGGTAGGCGGCTTGCCCAGGGTAGAAATACTTATGGAGAACGCGGCATGGTGCGCGGGAATGGTACCAGCTGCCCAGTATTACCTGCCCTTGTCGGGCTTTAACGTCACCGGCACAACGCTGGTTTCTCCTACGGCAGCCGACATTTCCTCCGAGCTATCGGATATAGCGTCCCGCGATCCTCACATCATCTTCACCGCGTTTTCTGGGTCGGTCGGCGCTGTCTACTCCATACAGAAAAACAGCCTAGGAATACCCGCCATGTCGATAGGCATCAATGTGCCCGCCCAGCAGATTAGTCACTGGGCGAACACCGGTGGAACATGTAAGGGTGAAGTCCTGCTGGATACCTGGGCGGATGGCCTGAATATTACCCCCTTAACACATGATTGGTTTGAGGCTTTCATGACCAGGACCGGCCGTTATCCGGTCTATACTGCGGGTACCTACGATGCCGTCAAGCATGTCTGCAAGGCCATCGACGAAACGGACTCACTCGACAGTGACGACCTCGTTGACTGGCTGGAAGACCCGGCCAATTCCAACACGGACAGCGTAGCTTCCCCCGAGATCGCCTATTATCAGATGCCGGCTCTCAATATAACACCGGGTGAGCTATACGGCCTCGACGAGACACAGGTAAGAGAGTGGTATGATATAGACTCTTACAGCTATACTTATAACGCGAATGACTGGCTGTGCGGGTTTGTTTCTGGTGTTCAACAACCACACATCGCCCATGACCTTGTCTACGGTCCCGGTCTTATGACCGGCATTGGCGCCCAGTGGCAGGAAATTGCTAGCGCAGGCAAGAAGGTAGGCATCTGGCCAATGGTTCTCCCAGGCCCCTCGATTGACCAGTATGGCGACTGGAGCTTCGCATACGAGGGCACGCAACCCTTGTATCTACCCATAGGAAGTGATGAGTCAACAGGAGGAATGCTTACCATTCCTAACCCGCTCTAATGGATAGAACAATCGGAGTTAATCCAGTAGCCTAGACCTGCTAGGCATGGTGATGACCCCGGGCTAGACCCGGGGTCATCACTCTTTTTAGGCGGGTACAAGACTCGCCACTACCATTTAGTGTAACCCCGCCCCTGGTGCCGATAAAATTGTTAAAAATCTGGGGAATCGGGTAAAACCTTGACAAGGTAAAGAGGTATGATATATTGTATCTGACAATTGAAAGGAAGGCTAAGGGTTTCTAAAGTGCCCGGATTGAAACTGACGGTCAGAATCAGACAGTATAGCGGTGGGGTTTATCCCCGCCTCATTTTTAACTCCCCTTCTGCATATTATAAGTGCCGTGATTGAGCGAATCATAATTATGACGCTGGTAACGGGAGGCGTATATGCCCTCCTGGCGATAGGCTTTTCCCTTATCTTCGGCAATGCTCGTGTCATTAACCTGGCCCATACGGGATTTTTCATGCTGACAGCCTATGGCTTGTGGTACTTCATGCGTAACCTTGGCATAGACGCCGTCTGGGCAATCCTCATAACTGTGCCCTCCGTTACCCTCCTGGGTATCCTGGCCTACCGGTACCTTATTAACCCTATACGCGAGCACCATGCCGCCGTATTGTTGATGACAATAGCTTTAGCCATGGTTTTCCAGCAACTGATGAAGTGGATTTTTTCTTCTCTCTACTGGGCAATTCCCGCCCTTATTCCTGGATTCACGGAGATACTCGGGGTCAGAGTCCTTAACCAGCATCTGCTGACCCTGGGGATAGTGGTGGTGGTCATTGTCGTCGTGTGGCTGATTCTGACAAAGACGAAACTAGGTATCGCCCTCAGAGCGACGGCACAGGATGCTGAGGTTGCTAACCTGATGGGGATAAGCGTACCCAGGACGCTGATGATAACCATGGGGATAGCCACAGCCCTGGCAGCGATTGCTGCCGTAGCGGTGGCACCGATATGGACAATATATCCTGGCATGTGGACACCACCCCTGGTGATGATTATGGTAATTGTTGTCCTGGGGGGACTGGGAAGTATCAAGGGGGCTATCATCGGGGCTTTCATCATCGCACTTGTCGAGGTATCAGTCTCGACCCTGATGCCGTCCTACGCTTATTTGAAGGTAGTGTTTGCCATACTGGCTATGGTCATAGTGCTCTCGGTAAGACCGGGAGGTCTGTTCGGCGTAATATTCGAAGAGGAGAGATTATAAATTGCTGAGATGGCTGCTCAATAATTTCCGGTGGAGTGTGCTGCCGGTCCCCGGGCGGGTTATCGCCATCGTTTTCTTCGTGGCTCTGTTTATTTTCCCGCTGTTTACTGATAGAACCTACTACCTGTACATTCTTACCATTAGCAACCTGCTCGTTATTTTTGCCGTTAGCTGGGACCTTTTATCTGGTTACAGTGGCCAGGTGAATTTTGGGCATGCCCTGTTCTTCGGCGTGAGTGCCTATAGTGTGGCACTATTAAATAAGTATTTAGGCTGGCAACCATGGATGACGATACCAATCGGGACCCTGATCGCTACAGGGGTTGGAGTCCTGACATGCTTGCCAGCTCTGAGACTGAGAGGGCCTTACCTGTCATTGCTTACCATGGCATTTCCCCTCATGTTGATGGGACTGGTCATGGCTTTCAAGGATTTTACCGGCGGTGAATTTGGCATACCCGGGCTTCCTGACCTTGCCGGCTCAAAAGTAGCTGAATATTATATATGTTTGATAGTGATGACGGCATCGGTGCTCATAATGTGGAAGCTCACCGATGCCGGGAGTAAATATGTCAGGACCGGTCTTATCTTCCATGCCATTCGAGAAGACGAGATTGCCGCCCGTGCCTTGGGAATAAACACCATACGATACAAGATACTGGCTTTTATCATCGGCGGCTTTTTTGCCGGTCTGGCCGGCGCTTTCTATGCCCATATCCTGGGTTCCGTCAGTATTTCCTCCCTCTCCATGGTAATGTCTTTTCGGGCAATAATATACGTAGTGTTTGGCGGTATCGTGAGTATCTACGGAGCAGTCGTCGGGGTTTACACCCTTCATACTCTTATGCAGTTTTTAGGTGTAGGGGGAACAACTTTTATTGGCAGGCACCAGATACTTATTATGGCCATTGTAGTGATATTGATACTGCTGTTCATGCCCGAGGGGGTTGCCGTGTGGATACGGAGTAAGATTGAGCGAGAGTGTCCTCGCTGTAAACTAAATAATGCCGCCTGGCGTCGGGAGTGCCGGGCCTGTGGTGCCAATCTCCGCTAACAAACCAGGGCTTAATTCTAAATCCCAAACACGATCGTAGTGCGACCTTTTAAGGTCGTGCAATCCCGCCTTGGCACAAGGCTAAAGCCTCGCACTACATTTTTTCGCCTTGGTTTGTAATTTGGATTTTGACATTTGAATTTTGAAGCGTCGGGATGAATACCCCCATTACACCATCAAGACCCTGGAGTGACCTCTCAAATTCGATTTATAATCTGTGGGGTGCTGTTACATCCCCAGGTATGTCTTCCTGATAGTCTCGTCCTTGAGCAATTCATCGGCTGTTCCCTGGGCGATGATGTGTCCCCTGGACACGACATAGTTCCTCTTGGAGAGGCTGAAGGCAAAGCTGATATCCTGCTCAGCCAGGAGTATCGTGACTCCCAGCTCCTTGTAAATCTCCTCCACGCGTTTGAACAGGTCATCTTTTATCTTTGGGGCCAGCCCGCTTGATGGCTCATCGACTAACAACAATTTAGGCCGGCGCATGAGGGAGCGGCCAACGGCCAGCATCTGCCGTTCCCCGCCGGATAAAGTCCCGGATAGTTGTTTTTTCCTTTCTTCCAGCCTGGGAAACAGTTCATAAACTCTGACCAGGCTCTCATCGATCTCCTTTTGGTCCTTGCACAGGTAGGCACCGGCCAGGAGGTTTTCCTTGACCGTCATCTCGACGAAAGGCCGGCCCATTTGGGGACAGAGCTGGAGACCTTTCTTGGCGATTTGAAATGCCGATAGCTTGTCAATCCTTTCGCCCTCGAATTCTATGCTGCCTTCAAAAGTTACATCTGACTTCCTGGTGCCCCTGAGGACTTCCTTGTCCCAGTTTATCAAACCAGCGATAGCGCGGAGGATAGTGGTCTTGCCGGCGCCATTGGGACCGACCAACCCGACCAACTCCCCTTTCTCCACCGTCAGGCTGGCTTCATCCAGGATGGTCGCTGTATCGTAGCGGACAGTTACATTTTTTACCTCAAGCAATGAGCACCTCCTTGCCGGTATAAGCTTCAATCACGGTGGGCATTTTGACTATTTCTTCTGGGGTACCCTGGGCGATGATTTCTCCGTAATTGATGACAATCACCCGGTCAACTATTTTCATAAGCTCCATTAGCTTGTGTTCGATTATCAGCATAGCCGGTCCTTCGCTATGAAGCCTGCCGACCCGACCTCCCTTGTGCAATCTTTTCATGGATTTAGCGACAAGCTCTGTTTCGGCAGGATTAAGTCCCCCGAAGGGTTCATCAAGGATAAGGAGTTCGGGCTCGGTGGCAATAGCCCTGGCTACCTCCAGTCGTTTCAAGTCCCCGTGAGACAAGGTGGAGGCTGGTTCACGAGCCCGGTCGGCAATGCCCACGCACTCCAGCGCGTCCCGTGCTTTCACCACGGTGGTCTTGGTCCATTCACCTCCCTTGGTTATCCGCGGGCAGAGGCAACCGACCATGACATTGGCGATAACAGGGAGGCGTCGGAATGGCTTAACCACCTGGAAAGTCCCCACTAGCCCTCTCTGGACGACTTTCCAGGGACGCCATCCGGTTATGTCCTCGCCCTTAAAGCGGACTTTTCCGGACTCGGGCTTAAATATACCGATTACGCACCGTACCAGGGTGGTCTTCCCGGAACCATTGGGCCCAATCAGGCCCACGATTTCGTCCCTGCCTATCTGGAAGCTAACATTGTTGACGGCAACCAGTCCGCCAAAACGCTTGGTCAAGTTTTCTACTTCGAAAAATGGTGCCATTCTATAGCTCCTCCTCTCTCAGTTCACGGCGTGATACCTTGCCGATGTCCGTCTTGGGCACCTCGCCCCTGAACTCGATTATCTTGGGTACCATATAGCCAGCCATCTTTCCAGCGCAATATTTCATAATGTCTTCTTCCGACACTCTCCCTCTAGCTTCCGACTCAAGGACGACGATGGCTTTAACTCTCTCGCCAACCTCGGGGTCGGGGACGCCGATGACACCGGCTTCCCTGACTTGAGGATGAGAAGTCAGCACTTCCTCTACCTCTCTGGCAAATACTTGCAGTCCCTTGTATTTAATCATATCTTTCTTCCTATCGTAGAAGTAGAAATAGCCTTCTTCATCCATTTTTGCCAGGTCGCCGGTACGCAGCCATTTTTCACCGTCGATTTCCACAAACGTTTCCTTGGTTGCTTCCGGCTTCTGCCAGTATCCGGGGATTACATTTGGCCCTTTGAATACCATTTCGCCTGTTTCCCCAACGGGAAGGAACTTGGTGCCTTCCGGGTCAACTATGGCCGCCACGCAACCAGGCATAGGTACACCGAAGGAACCGATTTTCGGCCGGCCGTAGGGATTGACCATGCCGACCGAGGTCGTCTCGGTCATTCCCCAGCCCTCGTGGATTGGAGCACCGGTCCGCTTTTCCCAGCCCCGGGCAGTGTCCTCAAGAAGGGCGTCGGCACCGGAGATGAGGACTTTTACCTTTTTCCAATTTACTCTGTTAGTCTTTTCATATTCCCTGAGATATTCATACAGGGCGGGAACGCTGTAGAAAATAGTTCCTTTGTAATTTTCTAGCGCACTCAAAATATCATCAGGGTCAGGAGTGGTGATTAGCACCGAAGTGTAGCCCTGGGTCAATCCTCCCATCATGACCACTGCTTGCCCATAGATGTGGTAGAAAGGCAAATAGGCTATTACGACTTCTTTCCCCTCCTCGACGACACTACCCCAGAAGTTGTCAGCGAGCTCTCGAGCGGCGGCGAAATTGTAATGAGTTACCACAGCACCTTTGGGACTCCCGGTTGTCCCGCCAGTGTAGGGTAGAGTTACTATGTCCTCTCTGACATTGAACTTGATTTCAGGTGGATTCGGGGGATATTTCTTAATCAAATCCTGGAATCTATAGACTCCCTCTCTTTCAAACAGTTCAACCGGCGGGGCAGCCATTTTCTGATATACAGCCCGGAGCACACTGCTGCCCAGAAACTTTTTCATCCCCGGCAGATATTCGCCGATGCCGGTCAGGATGACAGCATCCAGCTTGACTCCGCTTTTTTCCACGTTATCATAAAGAATATCCAGGCAAACAATCATTTTCGCTCCGCTGTCTTCGAGCTGGTACTTGATTTCGGAGCTGACATAAACAGGACTGATTGCCGTTAAGGTAGCTCCGGCTTTCAGGGCTCCGTAATAAGCTATGATGAACTGCGGCGAATTAAGCAGCAGGAGGGCAATCGTGTCTCCTTTCTTGACCCCCAAATCATGCAGTGCCGTAGCAAACCTGTCAACCTGGTCTCTGATCTCCTTGTAGCTCATTTTTCTACCATAGAATACTACAGCGGTCTTGTCCTTCCATTTTTCGGTAGTCTCATTAAAGGTGTCCACCACGGACCCTTCTCCGACTGTAATGTCCGGCGCCACACCTTCCAGATACCATTTTATCCACGGCCTTGCTTCATACTTGGCTTTGTTTTCATCCTGTGCCATTTCTTACCTCCATTTTATTACGGACAGCGTTAATAATTTAGCAGAAGGCATAGTTGTTCGGTGCCTCTAAAATTCAACTCATGTTACCCATATTTTCTCAAGGTGTCAAGCTTTCCCATAACCCTCAGGGGCTGCTTCAGCCTTATCGTTTCTGGCAACGCCTTGACAGTGCGGGGCGACTGATATAACATAATCGGTTGCAATATCGGAAATACGAGAGCAAAAATGAAGAAAGGAGGCTAACTATATGGAAGAAGCAGTAATTGTCAGCTATCTAAGAACACCCTTTTCCAGGGCGAGACCCAGGGAGCCGGAGAGGGACGCGTTCAACAGCCTGAGAATGGACGAACTGGCAGGCAGGCTGATCCAGGAAATGATAAAGCGAACCAAGATAAACCCCGCGGAAATCGGCGATGTGCGCACGGGGACAGCCATGCCCGTCCTCGAGCAGTGGCTCTATGGGGGAAGGTCTATCAACTTCCTGGCCAAGCTGCCGTTCAATGTCCCGGCTCAGGGGACTGACCGTCAGTGTGTCTCTTCGATGTCCACGATACACCAGGGGGCCATGGAAATCATGCTGGGGTACTCCGATATCGTCATTTCCTGCGGAATCGAACACATGACCCACATCCCGACCCTGGGAGGCGGCGGGCGACAGGTGCCGATAGAACCTAATCCCAAATTTGCCACCGAAGAGTTCAAAGAAATAGACATAATGACCACCATGAACATGGGCCTGACTGCCGAGAAGCTGCTCTCACAGACCGCCTTCACCCGGGAGGACATGGACAAATGGGCCATGAAAAGCCATCAAATGGCGGCCAAGGCCCTTCAGGAGG
>JAUWLN010000011.1 GCA_030613665.1 Dehalococcoidia bacterium | reverse complement strand
GCTATTATCTATGCGACCGCTGCTATTCTTGCGTTAGACCATCTGGGAATCAATGTCATGCCCTTTATTGCCGGTGCCGGCGTGGCCGGTATTGCCGTCGGCTTTGGCGCTCAGTATCTCATCAGAGACCTCATTGCCGGCATTTTCATTCTAATGGAAAATCAATACCGCGTTGGCGACGTGGCCCGGGTTGCCGATATGATAGGTCTGGTTGAGGATATAACCCTGAGGAAAACGGTGCTGCGCGACCTGGACGGTATTGTACATCACATTCCCAATGGAGAAGTGAAAGTGGCCAGCAATTATACCAGGCACTTCTCTCGTGTTAATCTCGATGTCTCGGTCTCCTATGGTACCGACCTTGACCACGCCATCAGTGTCATTAATCGCGTTGGCCAGGAACTGGCAGAAGACCCGGACTGGAGCTGGCGTATCCGGACCACGCCCAAGGTGCTGAGAGTGAACAAGCTGGGCGATTCTGGCATTGATATCAAAATTCTGGGCGATGTAAAACCACTGGAGCAATGGAATATCATGGGTGAATTGCGCTATCGGGTGAAAAAGGCGTTTGACGCTGAAGGCATCGAAATACCGTGGCCCCATACCAAGGTATTTTTTGGTAATTCACCGTGGGATGAGGAAAGCAACCAGGGGCGCAAAGAGGGCAATTGAGCGCAGTCCGCGCTTTGTCAGTTTGACGTTTAGCATATAACCGTTTATTATTGTTTTACCATATAGGAGGTGGGATATGGCAAAACCAGAGGTTCTCAAACCCGGATACTTTGTGGCGGTCAGCTTGATTCCGGAAACAGCGCCAGAATGTTGCTATATCGGCCTGGTGCAGGTTCTAGATGAATACGGCGTACGCATGACCCAGATTGAGTGGGATGACCAGCTGGACGGAGTAAAACAGTTCAGTGAAGATATCTTCGTACCCTGGGTCAACGTCAATTCCATGCTGGTCTGCACACAACAGGAGCCGACAAGGCGATTTGTCCGGGACAGGGCTCCGGCGTGGAAAACTCAGGTTGAAGCGATGTACAAACGGTCGCAAGAAAAATAAACAGCGGCATTGTACCGGCAAGCTGAATATCGACCAGTAGCTGTCCTGGCTTTTCTGGAATAAGATAGACAGGATATTAATCCAGGTAAAACTGTTCACCGTAGCTGAAAAGACAGACCGGGAAATGACGAAGCCGATTTAAGGCGGTATGACGTGCCCGGTTTGTTTTTGTGAAGCGACCATTTCCCAGTTAAACGGTCAATTAAGTATAATGGGGAGAACGGATGGTTGTGATATGGAGGGGAGTCGAATGCGATTGAAAGATAAAGTGACGGTCGTGACTGGCGGTGCTGGCGCCATCGGAGGGGAGATAACCAGACTGCTGGCCCGGGAAGGATCCAGAATCGTCATCGCTGACGTGAACACCGAAGACAGCGGCAAGCTCGTTGCTGAGGTCAAAGCTCTGGGGTCAGAGGCTCTGGCCGTAAATGCCGACGTGATTGAGATTGACCAGGCGGGAAAAGTGGTCGAAGAGGCCCTCGCTCGTTTCAACCAGATAGACATACTGGTCAACGTGGCGGGTGGCTCCACCGGACCGTCCATCAAAACGAAGATGGATTTCTTCGCCCGGTCGGAAAAAACCCGTGGCGAGGAAATCCTGCGTCTCAACCTCCTCGCACCGCTGAACTGTGCCCGGGCCGTCATCAATCACATGATGGAAAGGCGCCGCGGCGCCATTGTCAGCATCTCTTCCACGGCCGGGGTAATCGGTATGATGAAAGGCGTTGAGTACTCCGCGGCCAAGGCGGGCATTGTTGGCATGACCATAACGCTGGCCAAGGAAGCTGCCGAGTACGGGATACGGGTCAACTGTGTTTCCCCCGGCATTGTGGGAACAGAGCGCGTCTTTAAAATGGCACCCGACCGCATTCCCCAGTGGGAAAAGGGAATCAAGCTGGGCAGGCTTTGTCAGCCGGAGGAAATCGCCAGCGCGGTGCTTTTCCTGGTCTCTGACGAATCCAGCTATATAACCGGTCAGAATATCATCGTTGACGGGGGATTGTGTCTCGGGCCCGAGGGGTATTGATAGCCCGGTTAAAGTGATAATAGTCACAGACAGGCGGAAAACAATTCAATAAAATGTAATTGTTACTGAGAATAGAAATAGGAGCTGGTGATAGCGAATGAAATCAAGATACGTAATCGGGGTGTTAATCGGTGCGGCTCTCGGTGTCGCCTTGAGTTACCTGTACAGCCAAGGTGATAGTGCTTCCCTTACCTCAAATATGGGAATAGGTGCGCTGATTGGCGCGGTGGTTGGCCTGTATATTGTTTCCGCGGCCGGCGCGTCAGGCAAAGGCAGCGACGCCGCTGATGGCTGTGGTACCGAAAGGCCTAAGTTTGGCTGAGCACCGTTCAACTGGGGTCTCGGGAAAGACTCCGAGGATGTAAAGGCCGATGATAAGAGGGGTGGAAAAGGCTAGCATGGACGAAATAGTTAACATAAGTGATGAGATGTGTCTGGGGTGCGGGGCATGCGTTGAAATCTGCCCGCAGCATATTTTATATATTGATAACAATAAAGATACGGCAGCGGTAACTGACCACGGGCGTTGTGATAGAATGAAAGGCTGTGAGACGGTATGCCCTGTCGGTGCGATTAAGATAGATTGAGGAGACGCCTTACATGCCACTCTATGAATACGAATGCCCGAAGTGCGGCCAGAAGCTGGAGTTACGCCGCAGCATGGCCGATAGTGACCTTGACATAAAATGCCCGGAGTGCGGGAAAGGGATACTAAAACGAGTTTTATCCCTGTTCAGCAGCTCGTCTTCCGGCGGTAGCTGTGCGCCGAGCGGTTCCACCTGAGGCATAAGGATGTGAGGCAGTTTGCCTCACCGTATGCATCTTTGACTTTTCCAGTAATCTGCCTCCTCTTTGCTCGCCTGTTTCATATCGGGTAATCTGCAATTTGACAGCCTGGTATCGATGGCATACTATGGCGAAAAAGGCATGATTTCAAAGACAGGCGCATATAGATAGATGAATTAGAGAGGAGGTGCTGATATGGTCTTTCAGCAAGATGGCAAACCTGCCGAAGGCAAGCTTTCCGACAAACTGACTGAGCTGCTGAGAATAGAAAACGAAATCAGCATTATCATGAGACGCTCCGATAGTCTCCGCGGGAAGCCACTGTTAGCGGTTCGCGACCACATAAGGGATGCTTTGCACAAGGCCTATGAAATCGCTCTTGATTTTGGCCCCACGGAGATGTCCGTCGAGGCGGGGATAGGAGTGCCGCCGAGGGTATCGGTACGTTTCACCTGGCCGATAGGTGGGGAAGTCAAGAAAGAAGAGCTTTCCCTTGATGAGCTGTTCCGTTAGAGGGGCACTTTTTCTGTTCAGAATATATGAAGTGGTGAAGATGGAGAGATACTTTATCGCTTACCATTTCAGCCCGGCATGTGATTAATAACAGGCTCACGTCAAGAATATAGGGGAGGTATAAGAGTGTTTGCACGGATAGTAACATTTCATTGGAAGAGCAATATGATAGATGAAGCGGTCAGGATTTACAAAGAGAACGTTACCCCTGCCCGCCAATCTAAAAAAGGTTCTCGTACCGGTTATTTCCTCACTGACCGAAAAACAGGTAAGGGTATTGCCATAACACTGTGGGATAATGAAGAGGATATCATTGCCACTGAAGAGAGTGGCTTCTTTCAAGAGCAGCTGGCTAAGTTCGATGATTGCCTGACAACGCCACCGGTTCGGGAAATATTTGAAGTTAATGCTCAGGGATAGATGGACCGGCCTTACGCCCGGCAGTTCAGATATACCGCTGGGCCGGCAGCCCCGCGCGCTGGTAAATCTTTCAATTGTTATTGACATGCCTGACACTGATACGTGACTTATATCACATACGGTGAGGAAACCCATACATTACTATTATCTGGAAATAAGGCTTTAGCATATGTGGGTGAGACTAGAATGAAATTGTTGGTTATTGCCTGTAGCGTAATGAAGAACGAGTTTCTGGCGACAAATCCAGATGGAACCCATATCGAATTTCTGGAGCAGGGTCTGCATCAGACCCCTGACAAGATGAGGCTTGTTATCCAGGAGAAAATAGATGAAGTCAATAATGGTGGGTTCGATTATATAGTGCTCGGCTATGGTTTATGCGGCAATGGCACCGTGGGCATCAGGGCGAGAGACATACCGGTAGTTATTCCCAAAGCTCATGACTGTATTACCTACTGGTTGGGGTCGCTGGAAAGGCAAATGCAGGAGCATAATAAAGCGCCGGCATCATATTATCTTACCAGGGGTTGGATTGAGGAGGCTGAAGCGCCGATAGCAACGTTCAACGAATATAAGCAGCGGTATGGCGCAGAGACAGCAGAATGGCTTATCAGGGAAATGTTCAAAAATTATTCCCGCCTTGCCCTGATAGATACCGGCGCGTATGACCCTGACCAGTATCGTTCTTATGCCCAAGAAAATGCTGATTTCCTGGGCACAAAATATGAAGAGATTCAAGGCTCCCTGGCCCTGTTCGATAAGCTGATGAAGGGCGAATGGGAAAACGACAGTTTTATCATTATCAAACCCGGCGAAGAAATCGCCCAGAATATGTTCTTTTCTTAGTTACCTCCGGCTCAGCCACAGGATTGAAGAGCAGACGACAAGCGCGATTATGATAGCCGCGCTGCTGATGGTGAAGCTGGTGTGGAAACCGTGGTGGTCAATCAGGTAACCCAGGATTGGGGTCAGTACTCCATTGCCTTCCATATTGCCAAAGAAGTAGAAGCCGAGCACTGTGGAGAGGTGTTTTGCCGGTGTGTGGTCGATGATGTATGCCTGCGCCACTATGGTGCTGAAAGCCGTTACCGTGCCGATGGCAGCCAGCAGGACATAAATACCGAATCCGTAGGGAACGATGTTGAGCAGGTAGACCACGGCGCTGGCCATAATGCACGTGGTTATGATTATTGCCATGCGGCCGAAGCGGTCCGAGAGATAACCGGCGAGTGGCCCCGCCCAGAATGCCATGGCAAACACGAGGGACATCGAAGCCGCCGCCGCTTCCTTGCTGGTGCCAAAAGTGTCGACCAGGAAAAGCGGGATAAAGGAAAGGATGGACATTACCAGCGCCATGGTGAAAGCGCTAAGCACAATCACGGTTATCAGGCGGCGCTTATTACCGGGAGAAAATGGAGTTTCCGGTTCAACGCTGGTGTCCCTGGTCACTGTTTCCCGGGTGGACATGCGTTTCCCGAGCATAATGTGAAGTATAATGCCGATGCCGATGCTGAGAATAGCCATGGCGATGAACGGGCCGCGCCAGCCCCAGGCGGCGGCAATGCCGGCGGCGATGAGCGGTGCCAGGAAATAGCTGAAACTGCCGCCGACCAGGTGAAAACCGAGCGCCCGGCCGCGCTTTCCCGGCTTTACCACGGACGATATCATGGTGGTGGAGGCGGGGTGATAACCTCCCCCCAGTATGCCCATCAACACTAGGCCGGCGAGCAATATAAGATAGTTGGGAGAGATACCGACCAGCAGCCCGGTGGCGCCCACGCCGACGATGCCTAAGGTAAGCAGGATACGGGGTCCGAAACGGTCGGCGAGCCATCCCGCCGGCAGCTGGCAGATACCATAGACCACACCGAAGGCCGATATGATGAGTCCGGCGCGGGTGTAATCCAGGGCGAATTCGTCGCGGATATAGGGCAGGAGCGGCACCGGCAGGGCAGTCACCAGGTGGTGGGAGAGGTGTGCCAGCACGAACAGGGGCATCAGTCCACTAAAGAGAGAGCGTAAACTGAATCTGCTTCTGATGGCGGTTTCCTTTCCGCGAAAAGGCGCTTCGGCGGGGTATCAGCGTATATGTATCATACCACGAGAGGGAGGTTAAGTTCTCGCCGCAACCTCTGCCCTGGCCGACGGTTTAGCCGGAGGCGCTGTTGAGAAGCTATCTCAGGCAAGGTATATGATGGCTATGCCGCCAACAATCAGGGCAATGGCTACGAAACGCAGTGCCAGCGCTTCCCCGCTACTCCGGCTTTCCAAGAGCATGTTTGAAAAACGGCTGATTATAAAAGCGTAAAGAAAAACAAACACCGGTCGAATGCTGTAAATTGCGGCGACCAGAGATACCGGCCCCCTCTGCATTGACCAGTAGAACAAGACCAGAGCTATCACCGCCATCGCCTCGTTCAGTGTTACCATCAGTATCGATGAATTTCTCTCTTTAAAATTCATTACTTCTCGAAAAACACTCGGGCGCAATGAGATGGAGAAAAAGGCTACCGGAATAATTAAGTGGGAAATCCAGTACATATTCCAGCTGGACATGTATTCCAGAGCATATTTTGTCATGATATCTGATACTGCCCAGAGAAAACTTGAGCCGGCAAGCAGAGCTACAGGTTTACCAAGCCAGGTAATACGAGCTCCTGCGCTCAGCCGGACTGAGGCCAGCAGTACCCCAAATACCACTATTATTATTGCCACCCATTGCAGGGGGTTCATCGTTTCGTTGAGCGTTGGCATAGCTATGAGAGCTACGATTATCGGGTATGTGTTGGCTACCGGTATTACCAGTGAAACCTCCTCTTTTTTCATCAGGTAAAGCATGATAAGAACGGAAGCCGCTCTGGTTACTCCGGATAGTATCGCCATAGCTAACGGCCAGACGCCGACATTCGGCGGTAAAGGGAATAAGAGGGCTAAAGCTACACTGATAAAGAGAATAAAAAAACCGATAACCAAGAGGTAAGCCTTGAAGCTGGGCATTCTCTTTGATATAAGATGGCTATCAATTACATGCACCATCCCGAAAATTGCCGCACTCAGGACGGCCGTGGTAACCCAATCAAGATACATGGTATCAGGCTCCTAAAAAACCAGGCTTTCGATAATACTATTCAGCGATAAACAGAACACGCCGCAGGGACGGCGGACTAATAAGCAGCAGGGCAAAAAATTGGCGGGAGCGTATGGGAGTCGAACCCACCGAAGACGCTTCTAACGCCCCCCAACGGATTTGAAGTCCGCAAAGCCCACCGGGACTCATCCGCTCCCGACCAGTCAACAAGTATAACGCACCAGATGTTTTAGTGCAATTACGTCGCTGGCGGCTTTTTATAAACCAGCCTGGCCAGCCAGATGCTCATCTCATAGAGGATAATAAGCGGGATGGCCACCAGGCTCTGGTTAATCGGGTCAAAGGTCGGCGTGATGAGGGCGGCGAGTATGAAGGCGACGATAACCGCGGTCCGGCGGTGGTCGGAAAGCCAGTGCGGCTTGAGCACGCCCAGCCGGGCCAGGAAGGTGGTTATCACCGGCATCTCAAAGACGACACCAATGGCGAGCAGAAGCCTGGCGATAATCGCTATGTAATTGCCCACTCGAATCTCGGGGCTGGCGATGTCGGCGCCGAAGCTGAGCAGGAATCTGGTGGCCGGAGGAATGAGCACGAAATAACCGAAAGCCACGCCGCCCATAAACATCAGGGCAATCCATGGCAGGATGACATAAACATACTTCTTCTCTCTGGAGGTCAGCGCCGGGGAGACGAACATGATGCCATGGAAAACAAGATAGGGCATGGCCAGGATAATGCCGGCGATAAGACACACCCTCATGATGGTGCCGAGCATCTCGGTCATTTCAATGAAAATAAGGTTGAGATCCTCGGCGGGGAGCTTCAGGATGTAGAATATCCATTCGTAGAAGATAAAGGCGATAACCGAGGCAACGGCAATGGCGATGACGCATTTTATCAGGCGCTGCCGTAGTTCCAGAAGGTGTGTCAGGAGGGACTGCTTCCCGTCTTCACTCATCTCCCTTGGCATCTCTCTTGGCGGCAGGACTCTCGCCGGGTGATGTGAGCTCACCCTTCTTTCCGCGCTCTGTTTCTTCGATATCGATTTCTCGGGTTATCTGGGAGGTGAGGTCATTGGTGGCTTTTCTCAGGCTATGCATCGTTTTACCCAGCATGCGGGCGATACCGGGCAGCCTCTTTGGCCCCCAGATAATCAGGGCAACAAGGAGGATAACCAGTACTTCTCCAAAACCGATACCGAAAAAATCCATGTCTGTTCCTTGGCAGCATGCAGGGATTGACTTTCTATGAAAGCATTAGCCCGTTGACATGCTGGTGGCGGTGGTGATTAGCTCTTGGTACTCTTCTTG
Source organism: Dehalococcoidia bacterium (assembly GCA_030613665.1). Taxonomy (GTDB): domain Bacteria; phylum Chloroflexota; class Dehalococcoidia; order Dehalococcoidales; family RBG-16-60-22; genus E44-bin89. Next base: position 10,311 of record JAUWLN010000011.1, on the reverse strand, counting down.
CGGGCAGACTTCTTAGGTTTATCCTCGTCTTCCTCCTCTTCCTCTCCAGAGTCCTCACCGCGCCGACCTTTCTGGAAAGACCGCATTCCCTTGCCGATGGCGCCGCCCACCTGCGGCAGCTTGCCAACGCCGAAAACGATGAGGATAATCACCAGGATAAGGGCTATTTCCCATGGTCCGATACGAAACGGCATAACCTGTTCCTCCTACCAGCAATGCTTTTTATAAACTTTGGCTATTGTTAATAAGTAGTCGTTCCTTACCCGAGAAAACGGACAGCCTGTTCCCCCGGGCATAACCGACTACGGTGATTCCCATCTCTTCGCCCAGTGTAACTGCTCTCTCCGTCGGGGTACCGCGTGAGACGACGATTGGCACCTGCATTCGAGCCGCTTTCAGCACCATTTCCGAGGAGATACGACCCGTCGTCAGCAAGATTTTATCCTGTGTGGGCAGCCCCTTGAGCAAGCACTCGCCCATAATCTTGTCCAGCGTGTTATGGCGCCCGATATCTTCCGCAGAGGCCAGTATCTTTTCCCGGTCCGCCAGCGCGGAAGAGTGGATGCCGCCTACTTCCTGGAAAAGGTCCTGCTGCTGGTAAAGCTGTCGCATCAGCGCCAGAATTTCACTGGAGGTAACAACCAGGTCAGAGATAACCGGTGACGAACGGGTATCAAAACTGACGCCGCTCCCGCAGCCCGAGGTAATGGTACGCCTGGATGGCGCGCTGTACTCTTTTCTGAGGAGCCTCACATCGGCAATCGGTTCACCCTCGCAGACTCGCAGGCTGGCCACCTCCTGTCGGTCGGTGATGATACCCTCCAGGTACAGAAACCCGAGGACAAGCTGGGTCAGTTTAGCCGGCGTGCACAGTATCGTGGCGACTTCCTGTTCATTGACAAAGATGGACAGCGGCAGTTCACCGGGTATGGCGACTGTTTCCTGCTGCCATGTGTCACCGCTGAAAAAATTGCAGTCTACTTCAGGGGTGACGCTGCTCTCCGCGCGTTCCTTTACGGTTCTACCCATACTAACGTGTATTATACTAGTTGGCAGATACCATGTCTAGAATATTGAATCGGGAAAGGCGGGCGATGCGGTACGTGTCAGCTTTACCCCGGGTTTCTTCCGAGCGAGGCGTCATGAGCCAATTTACACATAGCAGACTGGTATGGTATAATCACTTGATTTACATTTATTGCCTGTAACTGGTTAGTGAGGTGTAGTTTGGACAAGGACAAGAAAGCTGGAATTATCAGCGATTATCAAAACAAAGACGGAGATACTGGCTCAACCGAGGTGCAGGTAGCCCTGCTTACCGGGAGGATAAAGCAGTTGACCAACCATATGACGGAGAATCGCCACGACTATCATACTCAGCGCGGTCTGCTCAAGCTGGTTGGACAGAGAAGGAGACTACTTAATTACCTGAACCGGGAAGACGTTGGTAAATATAATAAACTGATTAAACGACTCGGACTGCGTAAATAAGGTCTGAGCGGGGAGAGGAAATTGCCGAAACTTCAAACTTTTAAATGCCAATTTGGCGGTAGAGACCTTATTATAGAAACTGGAAAACTGGCCGGGCAGGCCAGCGGAGCGGTAACGGTACGCTACGGAGATACGGTGGTCCTGGTGACGGCCACCGTGGCCGATGGCCGCCGTGAGGGCATTGATTTTCTGCCACTGACTATAGACTACGAAGAGCGAATGTACGCGGCGGGTAAAATCCCGGGCGGCTTCATTCGCCGTGAGGGACGCCCCAGCGAAGCGGCCACTCTGGCCTGTCGCCTCATTGACCGCCAGATACGACCGCTGTTGCCCAAAGGGTGGCGCCGGGATATCCAGGTTGTGGCCACCGTGCTGTCCGTTGACTGGGAAAACGACCCTGATGTGCTGGCGGTAATCGGTGCGTCGACGGCGCTGTGCATTTCAGAGGTGCCTTTTGACGGCCCGGTAAGCGCCGTTCACGTGGGCTATATCAATGATGAGCTGGTGCCGAACCCTGCGCTGCCCGAGCTTGAAAACAGTCAGCTTGATATGGTTGTGGCCAGCACCGCGAAGGCAATTGTCATGCTGGAAGCCGGGGCCAAGGAGGTTTCCGAAGAAATTCTGCCCAGGGCTATCCAGTTTGGATTTGAAGCCAACCAGGATATAATCCGGCTCCAGGAACAGGTGCAGCAGGCCTGCGGCAAGCCGAAGGAGGAAGCACCGGTTTCAGAGGTCAATTCGGAAATCGCTTCGGCGATAGCTTCAAGCGTTGGCGATGAATTGCCGGGTGTCCTGGAGGAAACGGATAAATCAGTCAGGGAAGGAAGATTCTCTGAACTAAAAAATAGGGTGATGGAAAGTCTGGGCGAAACCTACGCCAGCGAGGATATCCGGGCTGCTTTTGAAACCAGAGCCAAGGCTGAGATAAGGAATGGCATACTGACCGGAAGGCGGCTCAATGGTCGTGCCCTTGATGAAGTCAGGGAAATCAGCGCGGAAGTGGGACTCCTGCCGCGGACACATGGCTCGGCTCTTTTCAGCAGGGGCCAGACGCAGGTGCTGTCCATTGTCACTTTAGGTTCTACAAGGCAGGAACAGCAGCTTGATGGCCTTGGTATTTTAGAGACGAAGCGCTTCATTCACCACTACAATTTCCCGCCCTTCTCAAGCGGTGAGGTAAAGCGCATGGGGTCGCCGGGTCGCCGCGAAATCGGGCACGGGGCACTGGCAGAAAGGGCTCTGGTACCGGTGTTGCCCAGTGACGAGGATTTCACATATACCATTCGCCTTGTCTCCGAGGTTCTCAGTTCCAGTGGCAGTACCTCGATGGCGAGCGTCTGCGCCGGGAGCATGGCGCTGATGGACGCCGGCATACCGATTAAAAAAGCGGTATCCGGAATAGCCATGGGGCTTGTCACCGGCGATGATGGCGAATACAAGGTTCTAACCGACATCGAGGGCCTGGAGGACGCCTACGGCGACATGGACTTCAAGATTGCCGGGACCAGGGACGGTGTTACCGCCGTGCAGATGGATATCAAGCTCAAAGGCGTTAGTCAGGAGATTCTGGAGAAGATAATCGCGCAGAGTCATGATGCGCGGATGCATATTCTGGACCGAATGAACGAGGCCATAAGTGCCAGCCGAGCCGAAGTCAGCCCGTACGCGCCGCGAGTGTACAAGATAACCATTGACCAGGAAAAGATTGGCAGTGTTATCGGCAGCGGCGGCAAGACGATTCGGTCGATAATCGAGGAGACCAAGACAACCATCGATATTGATGACAGCGGTACCGTACTGATCGGCGCTGTAAATGAAGAAGCGGCTAAAAAAGCCATTAGCATCATTGAAGGTTTGACCAAGGACATTGAGATCGGCACTATCTATACCGGGAAGGTGACCCGTATTTTCGACTTCGGTGCCATGGTGGAAATTCTGCCCGGAAAGGAAGGACTGGTACACATCAGTGAACTGGCGGACCATCGGGTGGGCAAGGTTGAAGATGAGGTTAAAGTCGGTGACGAGGTCACGGTAAAGGCAATTAATATTGATAATATGGGAAGGGTAAACCTGTCCCGCAGAGCAATCCTGGAAAAGGATTATCGACCCTCTGGTGCTCAGGAAAGAGATTCTTCCAGGTCAAGCCGACCATTTCGGAGGGATAGGGATTCGTTTTCCGGGCGCAGGCCACCCATGCAAAAAGATACGTTTCGGGGTCGTTAAGAGTCTTCTGCACCAGCCAGGAGAAGACTATGAATCCAATCAGGGTAATCGTTCACGGAGCTGCCGGTAAAGTAGGGCAGGAAGTGATTAAAGCTGTCTCCGGCGAAGATGATATGCAGCTGGTAGGTGCGGTGGACGTGAAAGCGGCAAAGGATTCACTGCTCCCGCCCGATGGCTCCAGCTCGGTTCCCTTCTCCACTGACCTTAGCGATATCCTGGCACGCTTTCAACCCGACGTCATGGTGGATTTCAGCGTTGCCAGAGCGACCATGCCGGCGGTGCGACTGGCCGCGGGAAAAGGCGTCAATCTGGTTATTGGAACCACTGGCTTCTCGCCTGATGAAGTAGAGGAAATTGAGAGCCTGGCTGCGGAGCACAAGATTGGTGCGGTGATGGCGCCGAACTTTGCCCTTGGCGCTGTTCTCATGATGCACCTGGCAAAAATCGCGGCGAAATACCTTGATTATGCGGAGATAATAGAGCTGCACCATCACCTGAAAGCAGATGCTCCATCGGGGACGGCGCAGATGACAGCCAGAGCGATGGCGGAAGCCAGAGGAAAACCATTCCACCAGCCGCAGGGAAAAGCGGCTGCGAGTCGAGGGGAGTCAGTGGAAGGGGTGACCCTTCACAGCGTACGTCTGCCCGGGCTAATGGCCCACCAGGAGGTAATCCTGGGCGCTCCAGGGCAAACACTGAGCATACGCCATGATACCATTAACCGGGAGTGCTATATGCCCGGGGTGATGCTGGCGATTAGAGAAGTGGTTAAGCGCAATGGGCTGGTGTATGGCCTGGACACATTGCTGGGACTGTGAGAATAAAGGATGGAATACAATGTTGCTATTGTTGGTGCCACCGGCCTGGTTGGCCAGGAGTTTATCAAGATTCTGGCACAGCGCAATTTCCCGATGAAATCTATCCGGCTGCTTGCCTCCGACCGCTCGGCGGGCAGGAAACTGTGGGTCAACCAGCAGGAAATCGAGGTTGGAGAGACAACTCCTGACTCGTTTGAAGGGATAGATATCGCCCTTTTCTCGGCTGGCTCCGAGATAAGCCGCCATTATGCACCGCTGGCGGCGAAATCGGGCGCAGTGGTAATTGACAACAGCGCCGCCTGGCGTATGGAGCCCAGTGTGCCACTGGTGGTGCCCGAGGTTAACCCGGAAGATATTGAATGGCACAGTGGCATTATCGCCAATCCAAACTGCTCCACCATCCAGATGGTAGTGGCACTTTACCCGCTGCACAAGGTCAACCCCATCAAGCGCATCGTGGTCAGCACCTACCAGTCGGTTTCCGGTACCGGCGTGGCCGCGATTGAGGAACTGAATGTACAGAGCAAGCAGGTGCTGGAAGGGCAAAACACCATACCCCACGTTTACCCTCATCAGATAGCCTTTAACGTGTTGCCCGAGATAGATGTCTTTCTCGATGATGGCTATACCAGGGAAGAGTGGAAGATGGAGGAGGAGACCAAAAAGATAATGCACGCTGGTGAAATCGCTATGTCGGCGACCTGTGTGCGCGTGCCGGTGCTCATTGGACACAGCGAGGCGGTATGGGCGGAATTTTCCTCGCCAATGATGCCCGATGATGTCGAGCGCGTTTTTGCCGGGGCGCCGGGGGTGAAGATACTGGATGATAATGCCATCAGCCTCTATCCACACGCCTGGATGGCGGCCGGTACAGATGAGGTGTTCGTTGGCCGTATCCGCCGTGATACTTCCCATCCCAACGGTCTGGTTATGTGGGTTGTCGCCGACAACCTGCGCAAGGGGGCGGCGCTGAATGCGGTTCAAATTGCCGAGGAAATGGTCAAACGGGACTGGCTAAAACCAAGTGAGGTGGCAAAATGAAAGAACTGGGAAGATTGATAACGGCTATGGTCACCCCTTTCGATGAAAAAGGAGAGGTGGACTATGAACAGGCGAAAAAGCTGGCGCTTGCCCTGCTTGCTTCGGGGAGCGATGGCGTGCTGGTCGTTGGTACCACCGGGGAATCGCCTACTCTGGTACGGGCGGAAGAGTACCGCCTTTTCCGGGAAATAAAGGAGGCAGTGGGTGACAAAGGGAGTGTTATCGCCGGCACCGGGAGCAACAGCACTGCGGAAGCTGTTGCGGCGACCAGGGAAGCGGAGAAAATCGGCGTTGACGGCTGCCTGCTGGTAGTGCCTTATTATAACAAGCCCACTCAGGAGGGGTTATACCAGCATTTCAGGGCGGTGGCGGAAAGCACCAGCCTGCCCTGCATCATGTATAACGTGCCTTCGCGCACCGTGGTCAATATGACCGCCGAAACCGTTATCCGGCTGAGCAAAATCGACAATATCATCGGGGTGAAGGAAGCGAGCGGCAACCTTGAGCAGAGCGCCAGTATCATCCAGGGGACCGGCGACGATTTCTTAGTCTGGAGCGGCAATGACCAAGATACTTTTCCCATCATGTGCATTGGCGGCTACGGCATTATAAGTGTGATTTCGCATCTGGTGGGGAAGCAGATAAAGCAGATGATTGACAGCTTCATCAGCGGCAAGGTTGCCGAGGCGGCGGTCATTCACCGACACCTTCTCCCGCTGGTCAACGCCATGTTTATGGTTTCTAACCCTATACCGGTGAAGTACGCCGTGAATCAGGTCGGTTTCCGCGTGGGCAAGCCGCGGCTGCCGCTAACGGAGCTGGACGAAAAGACAGCGCAGGTTATCAAGGACACGCTGAAGAACTATACCATAGACCTGCCGGTAAAAGATTAAGCTGCATTAAATATATGTATCTGTATCTGTATATCGTCGCCGGGATAGCCCTGCTGGTTTCACTTATTTTCAGTCGAGAAAAAACAGCCCGGTCGTTGAAAATCGCCGCCCGACGCTTTGTCAGAATTGTCCCGGCATTTTTGCTCATGATTGTTCTCATCTCCGTTGTCCTTTACCTCATACCGGATGAAGTCATTTCACGTTACCTCGGCAGCGACAATAAATTCACGGCTATGGCCCTGGCTTCTCTTCTGGGTTCCGCCACCGTTATGCCCGGCTTCATTGCCTTCCCGCTGGCGGGCATTTTAGTGCAAAAAGGGGTGGCCTACATGGTCATCGCCGCTTTTACCACCACCCTGATGATGGTGGGTGTGTTCACCGTACCCATAGAGAGAGCGTACTTCGGGCTGAAGGTCACCGTTATCAGGAATATAACCAGCTTCTTTATCGCCATTGTGGTGGCTGTCGTAATCGGCCTTTCCTTCGGGGAAATTTTCCAATGAAAAGAAGCACTGTCATCAAAATTGTTCTCTTTGCCGGCTATCTCGTCTTTCTGGTCGTATCCTGGCTGACGGGGTTCAATACCGGGCAGGAAATCGGTCGGAATTTTATCTCCTTTTCCGCCACTATGCTGGGAATAATACCCGGTGCTTTCATCTTAATCGGGCTCTTCGAGGTATGGGTGAAGCGGGAGACGGTTGAGCGACACCTCGGCGAGGGCTCTGACTTTCGCGGCTATCTCTGGGTGATACTGCTTGGCAGCACCACGGTGGGGGGACTGTATATGGCCTTTCCGGTGGCCTATGCTCTGTACAGCAAAGGGGCCAAGCTCAGCGTTATTTTCACCTACCTCGGCGCCGCCGCTATCTGCCGCCTCCCGATGGCCATCTTCGAAGCTTCTTTTCTGGGCGTCAAGTTCACCGTTATACGGTGGCTGGTCTCGCTGCCGCTGGTGATAATAACGTCAATCCTGCTGGGCAATTACCTGACCCGGAGGGGCTACAAAATGTCAGCCGGAAAATAATCGTGGGTCACCGTGGCCGCTATAGCCGACTGACCAGATGAGAGCGGTGCGATTTAACTGAAAAGCCGTTTCTAAGAGCTCCTTTTTCTATTAGATATTGATTGTGCTTTTACATAGAACTATAATTATCTTCATTGGCAGCGAGAGTTAGGAGGGCAACATGGGAGATAAATACCCGGAATTCAAAGCGGCGGCAGTACAGGCATCGCCTGTTTTTCTCGACAGGGAAGCCACGGTAGACAAGGCCTGCGAGCTTATGCGAGAGGCCAGTCGCAACGGGGCCAGGCTGGTAGCTTTCCCCGAGACTTTTGTGCCGGGATATCCCTACTGGATCTGGCTGGACTCACCCCTGAAGCACAACGAATTTTTCAGCCGCCTCTTCAAGGAGGCAGTAGAGATACCAAGCCCCGTCACCGATAAGCTTTGCCGGGCGGCCAGGGCGGCTGATATTTATGTAATCATCGGGGTAAATGAGAAGGTATCGGTCAATATGGGAACCATGTGGAACACGAACCTTGTCATTGACCGGCAGGGGACTATACTGGGGAAGCACCGCAAGCTGGTGCCAACCTTCGCCGAAAAGATGGTCTGGTCTCGGGGCGATGGCTCCGGTATGAGGGTGTGGGAGACGGATATCGGCAGGCTGGGCACCCTTGCCTGTGGTGAGAACAGCAATACCCTGGCCAGGTATGCTTTGCTGGCGCAGGGCGAGCAGGTGCATGTGGCTAACTACCCGGCCCTGGGTCTTTCCTCTCAGCTAGGCCAGAATACCTGGATACATCTCAGGGCAGGCGCCCATTCCTGTGAGGGCAAGGTCTTTACCCTGGTATCAACCAGCACCATTAACCAGGAAATGATAGAGATGCTCGGCGACACGGAGGAGAAGCGCCAGTTTATGACCAGTGCCAACGCCTACAGTGCTATCTACGGACCGAACGGTGAAGTCCTGGCCAGCATCGAAGGTGAAGAGGGCATAATATACGCCGATATTGACATTGAGCAGGAGATAATCAGGAAGCAGTGGCACGATATCACTGGACACTACAATCGATTTGATGTGCTTTCACTGAACCTGAACATGGATGAGGACCGGCCCATAAATTTTCTCACCAGCCGGTCTCCATCTCCGGATAGCGAGTTGTCCACGAATGAAGCCATAATAAAGCTCCTGGAGCAGAGCCAGTCAGAACAGCGAGAACTCAGGAAAGCCATAGACCTCCTCTCCCAACGGCTCGGTGAGGAGGGGAAATAAGGGCCCAGTTACGATGAAAGAATTCAGGCAGGAGCTAATCCGGCAGTCTTTAATGCCGGTGCCGGTTAGTATTTAGCTGCCGGGGTATTATCGCCCATCGAAAGTATTTTGATTATTTCCCCAGGCTCTTCTTGAGCGCGGTCAGCTTATCCATGTACTCCTGCCGCACCGGGATAAATATCTCGATTGTCTTGATTCCCTTATCGGAGGCGTAGGTGCCGTGCTCCTGATTTGAGGCGAAGACGGTAACGTCGCCCTTCTTGACCGGATAGCGTTTCCCGCCGGTTACCAGCTCACCCTCTCCATCGGCGATAATCATGATTTGCTCGTGTTCGTGCTTGTGCAGGGGGCCAACGGCATTGGGTTGAAAAGTAGCGAACATGGCCGTCGCCCGTTCGCCGGAAATAAGGTGTGCCTTGATCTGTCCGGGAACCAGCTCTACCGCTGGAATGTCTCCATAATATGTTATCTGCTTTTCATATTCTTCCTGCGTTGCCAGTGGTTCTTTCTCTCCCATTTTAAATAGCCCTCCTTTGTGATATTAAGATTGCGCTTTTTTCTTGGCCGCTTCCAGTTTAGCCACAATGTCCTGCCTGGGTGGGGAAAAGATGTCGATGGCGCGGAGACCCCTATCGGAAACGTAGGTTCCATGTTCCAGGTTTGAGGGTAGGGTGATGACATCACCTTCCTCAAGGTGGTACAGTTTTCCATCGACTGTCATATCACAGGCACCTCCGGTGACAATCATGGTTTGTTCTGCTTCATGGTGATGAATGGCACTTTGGCAATTAGGAGCCTCAGTAAGGAATTGGAGCGTGACTTTTTCGGTGGCTACGATGTGGCTTTTTACACCGGGGAACAGTTCTACAATGGGAACATCGCGGTAGCGGATAACGAGTTTGTTGAACTCTTCCTGAGTTGCCGGTGGTTCTTTTTTCTCCATTTTAAATAGCCCCCTTTTTGGTAATAGGACTACGCTTTCTTCCTGGCTGCTTCTACCAGACAGGGCTCTTGAAAATCGTCTGTTCCCGCCTCATGCCAACCGATATGACGCTGATGGGGCAGGCGATGAGCTCCTCAAGCCTTGCCAGGTACTGGCGGGCTTGCAGTGGCAGCTGGGCAAAATCACGGATATCATTTATGGGTGTCTGCCAGCCGGGCAACTCTTCGTATATCGGCTGGCATTTCTCCAGTGTGACGGCGCTTGCCGGGAAGTAATCGATTTTCTCACCGTTCAGCTCGTAGGCAGTGCATATTTTCATGGCAGGCATTGTGTCGAGCACATCGAGGCGGGTAACAATTGCCCGGGTGTAGCCATTCACGCGGGTGCTGAACCGGGAGGCAACGGCATCGAACCAGCCGCAGCGCCTCGGTCGGCCGGTGGTGGTGCCGTATTCGTGAGCCAGTTCCCGGATGAAGCCGCCGATTTCATCCTGCAGTTCGGTGGGCATGGGGCCGCCGCCGACACGGGTGCAGTACGCTTTGAAAACGCCTAGAACATCGTCTATCCTGGGCGGTCCCAGGCCAACCCCCAGGCAGCCTCCTCCGGCCAGCGGTGAAGATGAGGTG
>JAUWLN010000191.1 GCA_030613665.1 Dehalococcoidia bacterium | reverse complement strand
TCAGCCGGACGTGATTGTGGGGGCGGCCTCCGGGCAGATACTGCCCCGGCCGGGTCTGGTCCTGCCTCGCTACGGGTGCCTGAACATACATCCTTCGCTGCTGCCCAGGCACAGAGGAGCATCGCCAGTGTCGGCGGCGATACTTGCCGGCGATGCAGATACGGGCGTTTCCATCATGCTGATAGACAGCGGCCTGGATACCGGGCCAGTCCTCGCGCAGGAAAAGATGGCGATATCCCCGCAGGATACGACGGGCTCGCTGTCGGGCAGGCTCTCTGATATGGCGGCACAGATGCTCCCCGACGTGCTTGACCGCTGGGTGAAAGGTGAAATCACCCCCCGACCCCAGAACGAAGCGGAGGCCACCTATTCCGCCGCCATCAAAAAGGAGGCGGGAGAAATTGACTGGAATCTCCCGGCGGCTGATATTGAGCGGCGCGTCCGCGCCTTCCAGCCCTGGCCGGGAGCATATACCAGCCGGGGCGGGAAACGACTTGAAATCGTTGAGGCCGTGGCTCTGCCGGGGGAAGGAGAGCACCGGGCGGGTGAGGTGGTGGCATTGGAACAGGCGGGAGTCCCCTTTGGCGTCAGCACGAGAGAAGGCATTCTCGGCATAGTCAAAGTGCAGCTGCAGGGGAAACGGGCCTTGCCCGCCGTTGATTTTCTGAGAGGGCAGCGGCAGTTAATCGGGGCGTTGCTGCCGGATTAGGTATTGAGGAGAAGTTAGCTTTGCCAAACAACCTTGATAAGTTTGAAACGCTGGTTGAAATTATCGCCCGGCTGCGGGGCCCGGGAGGCTGTCCCTGGGACCGGGAGCAGACCCATGCCTCGCTGCGGGAAGCCCTGCTTGAGGAGTGCTACGAAGTCCTGGAAGCACTTGATGAGAAGAGCAGCCGGAAGCTCTCCGAGGAACTGGGCGACCTGCTGATGCAGATTGTCTTCCACGCTCAGCTCGCCGCCGAATCGGGCGAGTTCCAGCTGAGTGACGTAATCCAGAAAATCAACGGCAAGCTCATTCAGCGGCATCCGCATGTCTTCGGGTCGGTACGGGTAAAGGATTCCGGTGAAGCGCTGGTCAACTGGGAGGCATTGAAGAAAAAGGAAAAAGAGGCAAATGCCTCATTGCTGGACAATGTCCCGAAAATACTGCCGTCCCTGAGCTACAGCCAGGAAATCCAGGGCCGGGCAGCCCGAACCGGCTTCGACTGGGAGAACATTGAAGGCACCATTGACAAGCTGGCGGAAGAAGTTGATGAGTTGAAACGGGCGGAGAACCAGCAGGAAAAAGAACACGAGTTTGGCGACCTGCTCTTCACGCTGGTCAATATCGCGCGCTGGCTGGAGGTGGACCCGGAGTCAGCGCTGCGGGGAACAAACCAGCGGTTTTACCGGCGTTTTACCAGTATGGAGGCAGCCTGCCGCAGGCGCGGCGTGAGCCTGGCCGATTTGTCCTTTGAGGAGCAGAACGAGCTGTGGGAGGAAGCGAAGCGAGCCGTTGCTGATAAATAAAAATGGTCGGGGCGAGAGGATTTGAACCTCCGACCTCCGCGTCCCGAACGCGGCGCGCTACCAGGCTGCGCTACGCCCCGACAGCCCTATTATAGACGGATTTTACCGGTTCTAGCAAGGAGAGCATATGAAATACGTTGTTTTAATCATGGACGGCGCCTCCGGCTACCCCATACCCGAGCGTGGTGGCAAGACCTCTCTGGAGCTGGCAAAAACGCCCAATCTGGACGCGCTGGCCAAAGAGGGCACCCTGGGGCTGGCGCGCACCGTGCCGCCAGGGATGGAGGCGAGCAGCGCCTGTGCCTGCATGTCGGTGCTGGGCTATGACCCTGAAATATATTACAAAGGCCGGGCGGGCATTGAAGCGCGCAGCATGGGCATACCCATCGGCGACGGGGAGGTCGTCTTCCGCTGCAACCTGGTGGCGGTTAAAGATGGTCGGATGTGGAGCTACAGTTCCGGCTACATCGGCACTGAAGAGGCCCATAGCCTGATTGGTACGCTGAATAAGACCCTCGGCAGCGACGAGGTGCAGTTTTATCCCGGCGTCAGCTACCGGCATATCTGCAAAATCAGAGGGCATGAAGAAACGCTCCGGGCCGAGTGCACATCGCCGCACGATATCCCCGGTAAAGAAATCGGCGAATTCCTGCCCCGCGGAAAGGGGAGCGAGGTATTGCGTGACCTGATGGCGCGTTCGGAGGCAGTTCTGGCAAACCACGCGGTGAACCGGGAGCGGATAGCCCGGGGAGACATACCGGCCAACATGCTCTGGCTGTTCTGGGGGAGCAGCCGGCTGCCGGATATGCCGTCTTTTCAGGGCAGGTACGGCCTCAGCGCGGCCATGACCTCGGGAGTTGATTTGCTCAACGGGCTGGCACAGCTTGCCAGGATGGAGGTGCTGGAAATACCCGGGGTGGCCGACAACCAGGACAACGATTATGCGGCGCAGGCGAAGGGCGCCGTTGCGGCGCTGTCGGCGCATGACCTGGTGGTGGTTCACATCGAAGCGCCGGATGAGGCATCTCATGACCGCGCCATAGATGCCAAAATCGACGCCATTCAGAAAATTGACGGCGAGGTGGTAAGCCGGCTGCGT
>JAUWLN010000079.1 GCA_030613665.1 Dehalococcoidia bacterium | reverse complement strand
CACCTGGGCCACATAGCCAACCCTCTTTCTCAATGAATGGCCATTACCGGGAGCAAGCTGGTGTCCCAGCACTTTTACCCGTCCGCTGAGCAGCCTGCCCAGTCCGTTGACCACCGTCAGCAGCGTTGTTTTGCCAGCACCATTGGGACCGATGACACCGACGAATTCTCCAGCCGCTACCTTGAGCGATACATCCCGCAGGGCCACATCTTCCCGGTAGGAAACGACCGCTTTTTCGATATCAATAATTGCTTTGCTCATCTCACACCAAACCAAGAACGCTTTACCGGCCTATCGCTGCCAGCAGAAGCGCCACGTTATACTCGATGGTCTTCTCCCAGGTTTCCGTGCTCTCATAGCAGCCGGGGAAATTGGAGAGGATAACTCTGGCGCTGCCAAGCTCTTCGGCAATGCCGGCGCCGGCATCCTGCCCGCTCTGCATATTATCAATAATCAGGGTTACCTCACCCTCTCTTCCCTTGTCCACCAGTTCTTTGACCACTTGCGGCGTCAGTGAATCGGGCCGGCCGTAGGTGGCGACAACATTGAACCCGGCCCACTTTACAAACCCGGCCTGCATCTCGGCACACATCACATTGATTTCAGAAACGTTCGCCCCGGCCAGTTTATCGGCCATTTCCGCTCCTTTGGCATCGACCGAAGTCTTGAAATTCTCCGCGTTCTTCTGAAAATCAGCGCTGCTTTCAGCGTCGGCCTGGCTGATAATGCCGGCGATTAAATCAATCGCCTGCGCTTGCGTCTGCGGCGTCATCCAGTTGCCCTTCACGTCAATCCTGTGAACGCTCAGGTCAGGGTTATCCGCGGAGGCTATCAGGTCTTCGGTAAATTTTTCCCCCTGCCAGCCATGCATGAGAAACACATCAGCGTCAGCCAGTTTCTTGATGTCATCCGGCTTAACGTCAAAATGTCCCGGGCATTGCGCCGGTGGAATTACATTGACCACGTCCACTTTGTCACCTCCCACCCGCTCCACAATCTGCGCCAGCAGTGAGGTGCTGGTTACCACCTGGAGACCAGCCGTGCTTTCCGGTGTACACCCCATCGATGCCAGGTTAGCCGCCATAATTAGAACCGGAATGAGCAATGCTAACCAGCCATTTTTTCTATTCATCTTTCGCTCTCCACTCCTATATTATAAATTACTGGCATTTATATGCATATGCAATTATTTGCATTAACTGGTTAAATTTTTTTAGCGCTTGCAATCAGCACAGGTGCCGAATAAGGCCAGGTGGCGTATATCGGGGGTAAAGTCATAATCCCTTTTCAGTACCAGTTTCAGGTTATCCATTACTGACTCGTCAAGGTCAATTACCCGACCGCATTCCTGGCAGACCAGATGATGGTGATGGCCCTTATCCGCCGGATGATACCGGACCCGCCCCCCGCCGAGGTCGGTCTCGGTTACCAGGCCAAGTCGATGCAGCAGCTCCATTGTCCGGTACACCGTAGATATATTCAGGTGGGGGTATTTCTTTATCACCTGGGCGTATATTTCATCAGCACTGATGTGGTGCTCGCTGTTTTCAATGGCGTCCAGGACCATCATTCGCTGCGGCGTCAAGCGGTAGCCCTGTTCGCTCAGCTTGTTTATAATATCGCTTGTCTTTTTCATATGAAATAAAATCGCTATTTAATGACCAAACAGAGAAAGTTTAGCAAAAAATCGGGGTAATTGCAAGGCTTTGCAATTAAAATTATTTGCGATTGCTATTAGTCTTGCGTTTTTCCGCCGCTATCCAGCATGACAGTAACCGGGCCGTCATTATGGATTTCAACCTGCATATACGTCTGAAATCGCCCGGTGGCCACCTTAAGGCCGGTAGCTTTTGCCTGTTCTACAAAGCAGACAAACAGCTCATCGGCCAGTTCCGGTGGTGCCGCATTGACGAAGCTGGGTCGTCTCCCCTTCCTGGTATCAGCAAGCAGGGTGAATTGGCTGACAATCAGCAGCTCGGCATGGACGTCAAGCGCCGACAGGTTGAACTTGCCATCGCTATCGGCAAAGATGCGCAGGTTGGCGACCTTTTGTACCAGATATTCCGCGTCTCTTGCGGTATCGCCATTGGCGACGCCGAGAAGTACTACGAGCCCCCGCCCTATCTCGCCCACTACATCATTGCCTACGGCGACGGAGGCTCTCGTAACACGCTGCAGGAGTGCTTTCACAAAGCTACTTCCCCTTTTCTTTACTTGTTTCCTTACCTGATGTCTCTTTTTTACTCTTCTCCGGTTCCTTGTGTCCTTCTGGTTTACTGTGTTTACGGCTATCGGTAACATAAAAACCGCTGCCCTTGAAGATGACCGGAGTGGAATGTATCACACGACTAGCCTTTCCCTGGCACTGCGGGCACATCGTTATCGGTTCCTCATCGAAGCTCTGCTTCCTCTCGAAATGAAACTGGCATTTGCCACACTCATACTCGTAAATGGGCACACTTCACCTCACGCCTTTTTACTTTACATTTTACCGCATCAGCTTCAGTAGAGGCAAATAAAAGGCGGTGGAAAATCGTTACAACTCCCCTAGACTTACGGTTTGAAAAGAGTTAAAATTTAATTAATGAAATGATGATGGAAGTATTAATATGAATCCGGGAGCGAGGGGCTTGGCAATATGAGTCGAAGCGCTGTGCCAGATTAGGCCAGTGTTTTTTTAATTAAGGAGGGAAGGCATATGCAGTCCAGCTTGATCGGGAAGATTGAAAAGGCAAATCGATACGCTCAGGAAACCGACCGCGTAGCGTTCACCGAACTTGCCGTTAAGTTCCGCGGCGAGAATGACAACTACAACACCGGCTATAAAGACGGCCAGTGGCACTGCTCCTGCCCTTTCTTCTCCACATGGGGCTTCTGCAGCCATACCATGGCACTGCAGAAAATCCTAGGCGATATGCTTCCCGCCGAAGCTCAGATACCGCATCCCGAAATCGCCCGATAATTCCTTCAAGCTGGTGTACCGCTCGGTTGACTGCCCGTTGCCAGCTATAACCTGCGGAGGGTCGGAGTGACGTTTATTGAAAAGCTAACCGAATCTGTGAGAAAGAACAGCAGTCTCCTGTGCGTCGGGCTTGACCCTGACCCGGAGAAGATGCCGGAAAACGTCAGCGTTGCCGAATTTAACCGGGCTATCATTGAAGCCACCTCCGACCTGGCCTGTGCCTATAAGCTTAATTTCGCCTTCTACGAAGCGCTGGGCGACGACGGAATGAGCATCCTGAAACAGACAAGAAACTTCATTCCGGACGATATACCGGTTATCGGCGATGCCAAACGGGGTGATATCGGCAACACGGCGCAAGCCTATGCCCGCGCCATTTTCAACCACTTTGGCTTTGATGCCGCCACGGTAAATCCCTACCTCGGCTATGATTCCATAGAGCCATTCCTGCAATATCAGGAGCGCGGTGTCTTCATCCTCTGCCGCACCTCAAATGCCAGCGCCGTCGATTTCCAGGCGCTCACTACCGAAAGCGGAGACAATGAGCGCCTGCCTTTATTTGCGGTTGTTGCCCGCCGGGCAGGTGAATGGAACATTCATGGAAACATCGGGCTGGTGGTGGGGGCAACCTATCCCGATGAACTGAAAGCCATCCGCGAGCAGCACCCCGATATGCCTCTCCTGATTCCAGGCATCGGTGCCCAGGGGGGAGACCTGGCACTGACCGTCCGCTATGGCGTTGACCGCCATGGCGAGAAGGCGATTATCAACTCTTCAAGGCAAATCCTTTATGCCTCAAAGGGAAAAAATTTTGCTGAGGCGGCGCGCCAGGCTGCCGTCGACCTGAAAGAACAAATTAACCGCCACGTCAAAGAAACCGGCTCATGATTTTGCTTCCCGCCTGGAGCCAGAGCCATGGACATAAAAATCGGCGATATCGTCCGTTTGAAGAAAAAACACCCCTGCGGCAGCTATGATTGGCAGGTAGTCCGGGTTGGCGCCGACATCGGAATAAAATGCTCACACTGCCAGCACCGCGTGCTTCTGCCGAGAAGCATCTTTGAGCACCGGGTAAAAGCCGTTATCTCCAGAGAAGAACCCCGGTCCAGAAAAACGGCCAGCGAACGTATAAAGGAACTCGAAGCCAGGCTGGCCGATTTACTGGCCCGCTGGCCGGCCCACTCGGTGTCGCTGCACCTGTGGCAGCAGCGCGAAGAGCTCGAGGAAGAACTGGAGAACTTAAAAAAGGAGACGGAAAAATCCTGAGATGCCGAATAAGATGGCCCTGGTGGTCTTTGACAAGTGCCAGCCGGAAAAGTGCCAGCATGGTAACTGTATGGCTCTGTCCGCCTGCCCGCACAAGCTGATTAAACAGGAATCCCCCTATCACAAACCCATGTTCCACCCCTCCACCTGCCAGGGGTGCGGCGATTGCGCCCGCGCCTGCCCGCTTAAGGCGGTGCAGATAATGAGGATTTAGAAATGGGCAACCGGAAGCCGCGCCGCATCATGCACATTGACCTTGACGCTTTCTTCGTCTCCGTGGAGCAGGTGCTCGACCCAAAGTTGAAGGGCAAGCCGGTGGTCGTCGGCGGCAAGCCCGACAGGAGAGGAGTAGTGGCCGCCGCTTCCTACGAAGCCCGCGCCTACGGGGTGCATTCCGCCATGCCGCTGCTTACCGCCAGCCACTCTGCCCGCAGGCCATATTCATCGAGGGCAATTACAAACTTTACCGCGAGGCCTCACAAAAATTCATGGCGATACTGGCTGACTTCTCTCCCTTCCTGGAGCCGCTGGGCATCGACGAAGCTTACCTCGATGTTACCGGATTCGAGTCGCTCCACGGCTCCATACCAAAGATGGCGGAGAAGCTCAAGCAGCGCGTCAAAGACGAGCTGGGCATCTGCGCATCAATCGGCATCGCCAGCAGCAAGGTGGTCGCCAAGATTGCCTCGGAAGCATCCAAGCCGGACGGACTGCTGGACATCCCCGCCGGTGGAGAAAGCGCCTTCCTCTCCCCGTTACCGGCGAACAGGCTGCCCGGCATCGGCAAAAAAAGCGAGCAGGTCCTGAAAAAACTGGGCATTGGTACCATCGGCCAGCTGGCGGCAGTGCCCGCAGAGACACTGAAGGGCCACTTCGGGGCATTCGGCAAGCTCATACACGACCATGCCAGCGGCATTGACGACCGCAAAGTGGAGCCTCCCGCCGCCGCCAAATCCATCAGCCGGGAGACCACCTTCAGCCGGGACACCAGGGACACCGCCGTCGTACAGGCGACGCTCCGTTACCTGAGTGAACGTGTGGGCAGCGAACTGCGCCAGAAAGAGAAGCTGGCAAGGTGCATCACGCTCAAGCTGAGATACGCCGATTTCACCACCACCACCCACCAGCAGACGCTGCCTAAATCAGCCGATACCGACCAGACCATATTCGACACCGGTTTAAAACTGCTGAAAAACGAGATATCCCACAGCAAGCAGGCGGTGCGCCTTATCGGCATCGGCGTGTCACATCTGGTGGAGGCCGGGAAGCAGCCGGACATGCTGGACCCATCCGTTCAACGACTGGAACAACTGAACGCGGCAGTCGACCGAATCCGCAAAAAGTACGGCTTCAGCGCCATACAGACGGGAAGAACTTTGCAACTGAGAGACATCTTCCCGGAAACCAGCGAGGGCTACAGCCTGCATACACCAAGTTTATCAAGATAAAACTGAGAGAAGGGCTAATTACGTCATATCCAGCAGCCGCTTCTGCCCTTCTATTTTCTGAATATCGGTGATGTCCTGTGTTACTTCAAGAATGCCGCGATACTTCCCCTCTTTATCGTGCACGACAAAGTATCTGATGTAGACCTTGCGTCCTTTAAAATCAATCCAGAACTCGGCAGATTTTCTCTTCCCAGACTTCAATTCTTCGACCACCTGAATAACTTTTTCCAGGCTGTCTCTAGGGTGGCAGTTCTGCACCTGGCGGCCGATAACCGCCGGCGTCCGCCGGAATACCCTCTCATCATGCTTGCTGTAATATCTCACAGTATCGTTTTCATCAACGTATGTCACGTCCAGTGGCAATGTATCGAAAATCGCCTCCAGCAACTCACCGGAAAACTGCTCCAGCATCTGGCCCCTCCCTTCTTTATAACGTATATGTTAACACTAAAATCGCCCTCAAATCCAGTTCCTTTTGCGGGCGCCTAAGAGGGGCTGCGCCCCTCTTCTAATTTCCCTCCCTCTCTCCTTTGAAGGAGAGGGGGGGTTCACAAATGACATCATCGGCCTGCTTCTCCAATTTTGGAATAACCACTTCTATTTCGAGGTTATTATTCCTGTCCACCCAAATACGCTCAACAACCAGCCGTAGGAATTCCTTCTTCTGCTGTGGTGTAACATCAACCAGTCGTTCACGAATCGAAAGACACAGTTTCTCTGCATCTGCAAGGTTCCCGGCATCAGTTTGCAGAGACCCCAGCTTCTGTTTGAGATTTTGCACCTCTTCTTCCCAATGCTGTTTCTGTTCACGTACCTGCGCCAGCTGAGGTTTTAGTTCTTCGGTGGACAGAAGGTTCTGCCTTGCATAGGTAAGCACCTGCTGCAGTTCGAGGTTTTTCTTTTCAAGCTGCTCTGCAGCCTTGTCGAGTTTTGTTCTTATCAGCCTGGCTTTTTCATCTGCGGTTGCATTTCTGTCTCTCAAGATTTTCAACAGAGTCTGTGGTTCGGCAAATGCCTGAGTCACTTCGTTCCAGACTGCATTCTCCAGGGTGGTAGCGTTTAGCTCGGCAGGCCTGCGGCAATGATAGGCACCTGGGCTCTGTTTCATGCCCCTGCACCCGTAATACCTCTTCGGAGTTATCAACGGTTTGCCGTACCGGCTGTTTCGGCTTCTGGCCCCGAAGGACGTACTGCAGCCACGGCACCAAAGCAGATGCTGCAGTATATGGACTGCCTTGGTGTTCCTGGGCGATATTCGCCGATTCTTGTTCAATTGACGTTGCACCCTCTCGAATATCTCCTCGGTTACCACGGGCGTTACCGGTATTAATATCCTTTCTTCGACGCTCTTTTTAGCTACCACGAGCCCATTACGCCGCTCCCTCTTACCCCAGTAGGCCCGTCCGGCGTAGATGGGATTCTTGAGTATTTTAGCTATCTGCTGTCGGGTCCAGGGTTTGCCGCGCCTGGTCAAGATTCCCAGCAAATTGAAGTCGGTGACCAGCGAACCAATGGACTTGCCCTGAGCAACCCAATTGAAAATATCCACTACCTGGAGATGCTCTGTTTCATCGTGTCGCAGTTGTTTAATTGAAGGATCGTACTTATAACCGTATGGAGGATTTCCGGTCACGAACTTGCCGGCCCTGGCTAAGGATTCCCTTCCCATCATCGTTCTTTCCCTGATGTTCTGAATCTCCCGCTCGGCTACCCAGGCCCACAGACCCAGCGTGCTCTTGTCCATGGGCTGGGTTACTGTCTCCACGTCCACTCCGGTGGTATCCATCACCTGTTTCAGCCGGGCCGCCGGCCACAGACTGCGGAAGAGACGGTCAGGCCTCCAGGCGACGATAATGTCGAAAGCACCTTTTCGCGCATCCTCAAGCATCTGCTCAAAGGCAGCCCTTTCTTTGCGGCTGTCGGTACCGGACTGGACATCCACATATGGCGAGCAGACTATATCATAGCCCTTACGGCGGCAGTAAGTGTCACAATCACGCTGCTGCACCTCGAGGCTCGCCTTGTCCTCTGTGGCCTGTTCCCTGCTGGATACCCTGATATAGGTCCCAGCTCTTTTCTTGGTCTCCATATTTCACCCTCCCCTGAATGTTCCGATGCTTTCAGTTATACTCTCCCTTGTAAGGTCCTATATGGGACAAAGGCGGCAATGCCCCGGAAAGACTCGCCTCAGGGAGAGTACCTCCACCTCTTCTTCTATCATGTCCCTGGTTTCTGCCATCTGGCGAAAGAGCCTCGCCAGTTCCTGTACTTCTTCCCATTCCCCCATGGTCTCCATGATTCTGGAAAGCCGTTCCTGTAGCCCGGCCATGTTCTGCCCTATAGCCAGCCTGGTAGACTGACCAAGCGAGAGTTCCTCTACCTCTCTCTCACCTTCTTTTCCAGTAGAAGGATTTATTCTGAGCATTGACGGATCATACAGGTCACTTCCCTGG